>JAICRA010000171.1 GCA_025937615.1 Thermomicrobiales bacterium
CCGTGGTGCTCGCGTGCCTCGGCCTCTGGACTTTCCTGTCGTAGCGAAAAGAGGATGTACAACACGTAAACAACGATCAAGACGATCGCCAGGCCGTCACTCAAGAAGGTGATGTTCTGATCTGATGGTCGTGTCTCCTCAGGTCCTAGAGCGAAGACGGCAGGAATTGAGAGGGAGACTACTGCCAGCGCCATCATGGTTGCGTTCGTCCCGGCCGACTTCGCGTCGAAGAACTGCGTTCCGTTCTTCAGCCCCCCGAGCAGTAAGGACAATCCCAGAACGACGAGGATATTTCCAATGATCGAACCTGCGATCGAGGCTTTTACCAGTTCCACCAGTCCCGCGCGCAAGGCGATGATAGTGATGATCAACTCTGCCGCATTCCCCAGAGTCGCATTGAGGAGCGCGCCGATCTTGGGCCCCGTGTAAATGGCGGCTTCTTCGGTGGCGCGGCCAAGTAAGCCTGCCAGAGGAATGAGCGAAAGTGCGGAGGCCAGGAAGACCGCGGTTGGTCCCCCAATGTGGGCGAACTCCAATGCTAGCGCTACAGGTACGAGCGCGAGCAACGGCAGGATGAATCTCATACTCCCAGCGACTCCCAGGTGGCAAGCGGCCGTTCTTGTCCTGATCGAAAACCGTCGTTCGCAATGCCGACGATTTGGTCGAGTGATGAGAACCCTTCACTGTCGAGCCAGCGCGCGAGATCATCGATGAGGCGAATCGGTAATCCAGGATCGACAAAGATTCCGGTGCCAACTTGAATTGCGGATGCTCCCGCGAGGAAGAACTCGAGTGCGTCGTTGAGCCCCATGATCCCGCCCATACCGATCACCGGCACGCGCACGGCTGCGGCGACTTGATAGACCATCCGAACGGCAATAGGCTTGATTGCGGGACCGGAGACACCGCCAGTGTGGTTCGCCAGGAGCGGTTTCCGCGCGCGTACGTCGATGGCCATTCCAACCAAGGTATTGATCAGCGAAATTGCGTCCGCCCCTGCCTCTTCGACAGCGACGGCGACAGAGGCAATATCAGCCGCGCCGGGGCTAAGTTTGACAATAAGCGGCAGGGTCGTCGCCGCTCGCACCGCACGAGTCACCTCTGCCGACATCAGAGGGTCCCAACCGAAGCAGTACCCTCCACGGGCAATGTTAGGGCACGAAACGTTGAGCTCAATGGCCGCGACTGCTGGCTGTTCGTCGAGGATAGCGGCCATCATGGCGTAGTCGCTGACCAACTCGGCGGAAATGTTGACGATCGCCGGAACAGTCCATCTCGCCCACATCGGCGGGTACTTCTTGACGAATCCGTGGATTCCCGGGTTCTGCAACCCTATGGCGTTGAGCATGCCGGCCGGCGACTCGACAATACGCGGCATCGGGTTCCCGGCTCGGCGTTCGGGTGTAATGCCCTTGCTCACAAATGCGCCCAGGCGGTTGATGTCGATGATGCCTGAGTATTCCTCGCCGTAGCCGAAACAGCCGGACGCGGCAATGACCGGATTTCGCAGGTGCAGCTCGCGGGAATTGTCCGGAGCGAGATCGACCGAAAGATCAGGTGTCGCCGCAGTGCTCATCGGTGCCGTCTCATCAGAACCCAGCCCAAGATGGCTTTCAAAGGATGACCTCATCGAGATCGAACACCGGCCCTTGAACGCAAGAGGCGATCATCCCGCGGGTTGTCTCCACCACGCAGCCGAGGCATGCTCCGAGGCCGCAGGCCATGCCGCGCTCCATCGAAACCTGAATGCCTGGTTTGCGGTTTATGCGCAGGGGCTCGACCACGGCGCGAAGCGTTCGGTACATAGGCTCCGGGCCGCAGGCGAAGATCTGGTCGGCCCACTGGACGTAGTCCCCGAGCACCTCAGTTGCGAGGCCCCGATGACCTCGGCTGCCGTCGTCGGTCGCTACGACATACTCGATCCGGTTGGATAGCTCTGAAGCCGCTAGCAACCCGTCCTCCGTTGCGGCTCCCATTATGAACACCACGTCGAGTCCGTTAGTGGCCGCTTCATCGGACAGCATCACCAACGGAGCGACGCCGACTCCACCCCCGATCATCAGCAATCGCTGGGCCCGGTTGCTAACGGTGAACGAATTGCCGAGCGGGCCAAGCATTCCGATTCGCTCGCCGGGGAGACGTTCGGAAAGCCAAGCACTGCCGCGGCCAAACGGTCTAACGAGGAACGTGAGCGCGGAAGTGTCATGATGAGCGCGATACACCGAGTACGGTCGACGCAACAGCGGGTCCCACGACCCGGGAAACCTGGTCACGATGTTGAAGAACTGCCCCGGCTTCAGGCGGGAGAGCACCGCCGCCGGGGCGCTGACGGTGAGCAGGACGGCGTCCCCCATGATTGGCTCGACCGAAAGCACCTGGCTCTCGAATTCGCGGGACGCCCCGGTCGATTCCATTGAGGGGGTAACCGGCAGCAATCGGTAATCCTTCTGGCCTTCCCATCGTGCATTACGAGCCACAAGGCCCGCCATCAATAGCCAGTTCCGCTCCTACGGTACTCCGGAAAAGGCTGAACCGTGTAAACGGCGTCCGATTTCGCCATTGCCGCGACGATCGTCCGAGCCGTGTCGATCGAGGTGATACACGGGACGCCTCGTTCGACGGCCGCGCGACGGATTTCAATGCCATCGAGAATTTCTTTATCTGCCGGTCCTGGTGTGTTGATCACGCAATCGACAGTTCGTTCCAGGATGACGTCGAGCATATCGGGATGTCCGCGACCGATGCGCTTTGTCACCATCTGAACCGGCATTCCGTGCCGCTCGATCAGCGCGGCGGTCCCTTCTGTCGCATAGAGCTTGTGTCCCAGTCGTACGAGTTGCCGAATCATTTCGACCGCGTCGGATTTGTCCTCATCGGCAAGCGTGATCAGGACCGAACCTTGCTGGGGCAGTGCCAGCCCAGCGGCAAGCAGCGCCTTGTAGAACGCTGGCTCAAACGCTCGGTCGATGCCCATGACTTCGCCCGTTGATTTCATCTCCGGTCCTAGGTGTGTGTCGACACCGCTGAGCTTTGCCATCGAGAACACGGGCGCTTTCACGGCCACCAGCGGTTGTCTCGGCCAAAGACCGCCGCTGAAGCCCTGCTCGGCGAGCGATCGACCAAGCATGACTCCAGTGGCAAGTCGAACCATCGGGACTCCTGTCGCCTTGCTGAGGAACGGGACCGTCCGGGACGCCCGAGGGTTGACTTCAAGCACATAGATGCGACCGGCATGAATCACGAACTGAATGTTGATCAACCCGCGGGCATTCAGGCCCAAGGCGATCCGGGTGGTGTAGTCGACGATCGTATCGACTTCTGCCGGAAACAGATTAAGCGCGGGATAGACTGCAAAGGAATCGCCGGAGTGAACCCCAGCCCGCTCAATGTGTTCCATGATGCCGGGAATGAGAACATGTTCTCCGTCGCTGATGGCATCGACTTCGACTTCCCGACCCATCAGGTATTTGTCGATGAGCACCGGATGTTCGGGGGTGAGTTGGGCAGCGTTGCGGATATACCGCCCCAGTTGCTCCTGGCTATAGACTACCTCCATCGCCCGACCACCGAGTACGTACGAGGGGCGGACGAGCACCGGGTAACCGATTCTCGACGCTATTGTGCGCGCGTCGCCGAGGGTTGTGACCGCCGCCCCAGGTGGTTGTGGGATGGCAAGTGCCCGCAAGAAGCCCTCAAATCGGTGCCTGTCCTCGGCGAGGTCGATTGAGTCGGGTTGGCTGCCGAGAATTGGAACGCCCCGATTCGCGAGTGGCCCCGCGAGGTTGATCGCAGTCTGCCCGCCGAACTGGACAATTGCCGGGACCTCAGGCGAGATTTCATCGCTTTCCGACTCGTGGCGAAGCACCTCGGAGACGCTCTCGCTGTCCAATGGCTCAAAATACAGGCGATCTGAAGCGTCGAAATCCGTAGAGACCGTCTCGGGATTCGAGTTGATCATGATCGACGCGATGCCGTTTTCATGGAGAGCTTGTGCAGCCTGCACGGCCGAGTAGTCGAACTCAATGCCTTGGCCGATGCGGATCGGTCCCGATCCGACAACCAGCGCCCGCGTACGCCCCAGCGGGGCGGCTTCGTCCTCGTCCTCGTACGTCGAATAGAAATAGGGCGTCGCCGCCGCAAATTCTCCAGCACACGTATCGACCATCTTGTAGACAGGAAACATGCCGACGGA
>JAICRA010000014.1 GCA_025937615.1 Thermomicrobiales bacterium
GCGTGTCCCGGCCAGCTCCAGCCCCGGCGCCAGCTCCGGGGTGGCGAAGCCGTAGAGACCGTTGGAGCCGCCGGTGAAGCTGCTCCAACCCATGACAACGAGCTGCAGGATCGCCGCCACGGCCAGGGTGATGATCCCGAAGTAGACGCCGCCCACCCGCTGCCGGCCGAGGAAAAGCTGGCTGCCGAGCAGCGCCGCGAACCCTCCGCCCACCAGTGCCGCCAGCAAGAACCCGAGGTAGGTGCCACCTACACCCGGGAGACGCTCCAGCGTCAGCGCCAGCGTGTAGGCGCCGAGCCCGAACCAGGCGCCGTGCCCGAAGCTGACCAGTCCGGCCCGGTCGCCGAGGAGGTCGAGACTCATCGCTAGTAAGCCAAAGGTCAGGAACTGGGTCATCAGACCGACCTGGTAGCTGCTGGCGACGAGCGGGAAGGCGACGAGGCACGCGAGCACGACGACGTGGGGAACGACCGCCCACACGCGCTCCGGGGCGCCGCGCGGTGCCACCGTGACTCCCGGCGGTGCGTCGCGCGGAGTGCCGACGGTGCTCACCGAAACAGCCCACCTGGCCGGAAGCGGAGGATGATCACCGCCAGCACCAGCACCGCCGCGTTGGCGATGGTGGGGTTCAGGAAATACCCGGCCAGTGTATCGCCACCACCAATGATCACGCCGCCGCCGACCAGCCCCAGCAGCGAGCCGACGCCACCGACGACGACCACCATGAAGGCGCGCGCCAGGTAGATGATGCCGACGTCCGGTCCGACCGTGACCAGCGGGCTCATCAGGGCGCCGGCCAGCCCGGCCAGCGCGGCGCCGACTATGAAGGCGAAGAGACTGGCCCGGCCCGGGTCGATGCCGTAGGCGGCGGCCGTCTCCCGGTCTTGCAGCATGGCGCGCAGCCGCAACCCCGGTGCGGTGCGGTAGAGCCAGCCGGCGAGCGCCGCCAGGATGGCGACGGTAATGGCGATGAGCAGCAGCCGGTAGACGGGATAGGCGACCGGCCCCACCGCGATGTTGCCCGGCAGCGGGTTGCTCACCTGCCGATACCCGGCCCCGAAGAGGAGCTTCACCCCCTCCCGGATGACGATACCGACGCCGAGCGTGGCGAGCAGGGTGTCGAGCGGGCGGTCGCGCAGCCATTGCACGACGCCGCGCTCGACGACGAGCCCAATGGCTCCAACCACCAGCGGCGCGGCGAGGACGCCGAGCCAGAAGCTGCCGGTGGCGGCCTCCACCTGCACTAGGGTGTACATGCCGGCCATGAAGAGGTCGGCATGGGCCAGGTTGATCACCCCTAGCAGACCGAAGATCACGGCCAGTCCAAGGGCGATCAAGATCAGAATGCTGGCCAGGCTGAGGCCGTTGAGAATCTGTGTGAGAACGGTCCCGGTCACTGCTAGGAAACGGTGCAGCCCGCCTGCGGCACGACGTTCTCGATCGTCTCCTCCAGCTTGAACGACTTGTCAGGCTGGATCGTCGCGATGTAAGCGTTCTGGGTCATGTGCTGGTTGCTCGGATCGGTCGTCAAAGGTCCGCTCGGTCCATCGAACGTCGCCTCGCGCAGACGCTCAGTGATCGCTTCCTTGCTCCACTCATCCAGTCCCTCGGCGGCCGTCTGCACCAACTTCATGTTGTTGTACATGTTCATGCCGAAGCTGCCGATGAGAGCGTCGTCACCATATTTTGCGCGCATCGTTTCCAGGAACGCCTGGTTGGCCTCGTTCTCCAGCATCATGTAGTAGTTGGAGCAGTTGACGATCCCAGCGGCGACCTCTTCGCTCAGGGCCGGTACGATCAGCTCGTCGATGGAGTCGGCGCAGACCTCGACGGTGTCACGAACGCCGAAGTCAGATAGCTGCTTGAGGAAGGTGATCCCGTCCTGACCGGCCACGAAGGGGAAGACCACCTCGGGCGCGACCTCCTTGATGCGGTTGATGATCGCCGTGAAGTCGGACGTCCCGAACGGGACGTACTCCTCGCCGACAACCGATCCACCTGCCGCCTCCACCGCCGGCTTGGCCGCCGCCACGGAACCGGTTCCCCAGATGTAGTCGGAGGCAACGAAATAGAATGATTTACCGAGGTTTTTGACGGCGAACGCAGCCATCGGCTCGATTCCCTGGTTGGGGGTCGCGCCACTGCTGAAGTAGTAGGGATCACAGAGGAGTCCCTCATAGTAGGTGGGATTCAGGAATAGCGTCTCCGTCTTCCGTGTCTCCTCGAAGACGGCGGTGCGCACGGAGCTGGTGAGCGTCCCATTCAGGAAGTCGACGTTGTCCTGACCGACGAGCTTGGCGGCGGCGCGCACGCCGCGGCCGACGTCGCTGCCGTCGTCCTCCATGATGATCTCGACCTGCCGCCCCGCCAGCCCGCCGGCGGCGTTGATCTCCTCGGTGCCTATCTCAATCCCATACTGCATCGACAGCCCGTTGTGCGTCTCCAGCCCGGTGAAGGGGATGATCGCCCCCACCCGGATTGGCTCACCCTGGGCGGCCGCGCCACGCGCCAGCCGCGAGCCGGCGAGCGGCAGCGCGCCGGCTGCCGCCACGCCGCGCAGCAGAGTGCGCCGGTCGAACGTCATGCGCGAGATTCTGTTTGAGCTCACCATCGCCAGGTCTCCTTCCTTCTATTGAATGGCGGTTGCGGTCGCGAACGGCTCCACGATGTACTTCGCGAACAGGTCGAGCTGCTCCCGGTCCGGCGTCAGGGTGTGCAGCATCATGTACTCGATGCCCATGTCGACCCGGACCTGGATCTGCCGCTGGATGTCGTCGACCGTCCCCACGATGTAGACCGACGCCAGGTACTCCCAGGGACGCTCGGCACTGACCACCGCGCCGAAGCGGCGCTGTTGTTCGGCGATCACCGCTTCACGGTTGCCCCCTTCCTCGATCCAGACGAAGTTCTCCTGAGCAATCGTGAACGGCTTGGTCATCCCAGCGTCCCGCCGCGCGTCGAGGATCAGCTCCAGGTCGGAGGCGATGAGCTCAGGGGGGGCGGTCGTGCGCGCGATCCAGCCATCAGACTCCACGATGCGGCGCAGTACGTTTGGGTGCATCTCCGGGCGTTCAGGCGACTGCTCGTGCGGTAACTGGCTTCCGCCAGCGACCCACACCGGCGGCAGTGGATCGAGATGCGGCTCGACCGTCACCCCATCGAGCTGGTAGTACCGCCCGTCGAAGTGGACATCCGGTCCCGCAAACAGGGCCATGGTCGCCGCCAGTACCTCGTCCGTGCGCGCACCGCGTTCCGGTTTGTGAACGCCGCAGGCTTCGAATTCCGGGCCGTACCACCCGGTGCCGATGCCGTAGATGTAGCGGTTGCCCGACAGGTACTCGAGGGTCGCAATCTCCTTAGCCAGGATCGCCGGCGTGCGCACCGGCAGGATGAGGATCGAGGTGCCAAGGCGGACACGCTCCGTGATCGCCGCCACATGTGACAGCGTCATCAAGGAGTCGAGCCAACTGACGCTGTAGAAGCGGTGGGCGGTAACGATATGGTCAGTAATCCAGAGCGAATCGAAGCCCAACTCTTCCGCATGGCGGGCGAAATCACGGAGCCGCCGCGCGTGACGATTCTGGGGCTCGCCCTGGATGAAGGAGGGAAGAAAAACGCCGAACTTCACCCAGTTCACCTCCTCGCCGCGCCATGCTCAGGGATCGCCAAACCCAAGAATCGCGTCTGCCCTTGCTGCGACGGGCCGCGATGGTATGACCATCTGGATGGAGTGTCAATGGCGCGACCGGCGGGCCGGCAAGCAACGATTTAATGAACAAACCAAGCCGGGGACATTGAGACGACCATCCGGGAGATGCCTGGGCCATTGGACGTCAGAAGCCAGTACGGCGGCCTGCATTTCTGGCAGCCCTGCCTATCTGCGAATCTAGCCGGTCCGCTCCACTCAGTCGGTGCCTGTGGTGGGTGGGCAGTGCGGCGTCATCGACGACTACCCAGACTCGTCGTCGGCGAGTGGTTCCGGCTCGTGGGCACGCCGGAAGAGGGCCGTGCTCCGACCATCCATTTCGGCAAATCCGGCAGATCGGTAGAGGGCTTCCCCCGCCGCGGTCGATATTAGGGAAACTAATCGCCGTCCCGCGGTCTGCTCGAGTACCGCGGCCAGAAGGGCACGCCCGATCCCGCCCCGCTGGCGTTCCGGGCGCACGATCACGTCCCAGACGCTAGCGTACAGAACCCCATCGTCCAGCACTCGCGCGAGCCCGACGAGCCGGCCGTCCGCGGTGCGGGCTGTGACATTCCAGGATGCTTCCAATGCCGCCGCGACCTCGATGTCATCCTGTTGCAAGGGGCGCCACTCGACAGCTGCCAGCAGCGACCGGTATTCGGCGGGGGTGACTCGATCGCCGGGCAGAATCGTCGGCGGGTTGGTCTCACCTGACACGTCGCTCTCAAGTCCTCCTCAGCCCTACCTCAGGACCTCTACTCGAGCGCGTCATTCCAACCGAAGAGTGATGGAGCAAGCGCCGACACCTGCCACGCCTGGGACCGGCGACATCGCCGGGGGAACAGCGCGTCGCCGGTTTTCGACTGCGGTGACCAAGGGATTTCACGAACATTTCGCATCTGTTGGTTTGGGTCTGGCTAGACTGCGGCGTGGCCAGATCATGGCCCCCTCGCGGGAAACCAGGAGGGATCATGACTACGCTGTCGTGAGCGCCGCACCCCGATCTCCCAGCTACCGTGGTCACGCTCACTGAACTCGGTGCCGATCCCACGTCTGTGCGAATCGCCCCGTGCGACATGCTCCGAGCGGCCATCGCCGAGCGCGGAGGCTATTGCGACTGGACGGTCGATCATACCGGGTAGGTCGTCACGCTTCACCTTCCGGAGGAGCAGGTCTTCTCCGGCAGCACACTCGAGGACGGGCTGCTCTCCTGCCTGGCGTGGCTCGTCGCCTCACCGCGGAGACGGGTGCTATCTCGGGGTTGTACCTCACCCAGAATCACGTTCTCCATGAGTCGGGCCATGCCGCCCCGGAAAGGACCCGTCGGTTCCTGAGCCTCGGCGGCAACCTGGTTCAAAAGGCACGCGGGTCACTTCGGCACATACATCACGCTCAGGACTGTTGGAATTTGACCTCCTGCTTGGGGCTGATGCGCGTGTCGCATCAGCCTTCGTTGAAAGGACGGCGCTGGGCGAAGTGCCCTAGGTGCACGTTGACCACAAAGAGGCGATCCGCGCCGCGACCTGGCGCGTCAGCAATCAGATCGGCAGTAATCCGAAGGAGTCGACCAGGGCTAGGGACTACAGTGGCAGCCGGTCCCGATCATCAAATGGCAAAACATCCGATTCGATATGGATGATGTCCTGGGGCGTTCTCTCCACTGCCCGAGGCATCACCGCCAGTGCTTCCTCGCCGTTACGCATCATGGGAAGGCCCACGGTGATCAGCACATCCTGGTCACGTAGGAGCTCGCGCGCCGTGCGCAGAGCCAGGACCGGAACGAAGGTCTTGACGCGACTGCTCCACAGCTCCCGCACCGCCTGATCCGCCACGCGATCGAGAACGCCGGTCGGTACCCGAGCGCCAACCCGATCGTCGGCGAGCTGGCGCCGGACCTGGGCGATGATTGGCTCCGGGGACGAAGGCGTCTGCGCGAATGGCGTCACAAGCTCCACGTTCGGGCTCCTTTGCGATCATATCCAGGCGGGTGTACGTTCAACAGGCGCTGGCCCGCACAGTCTATGCGATGCGACGCACCGCCGGGGAGCCTGGGGCGCCGATTTAACAATGATTTGACAGGCTGGCACGGCTGCGAATAAGACAAGCAGATGTTGTCTCGCGTCCAGACCGATGACGCGGTCACTCTGCCGATGCGCTCAGTAGGTGGAGACTGCCAGCTCCTCGAGGTGTCCTGTCGCCGCAAAGACGACCCGCTCGCAGATATTGGTAACTCGGTCGGCAATGCGTTCCAGGTTATGGGCGGCCCAGAGCAGGTGTGTGGCCTGATCGATCGTCTTCGGATCGGCCAGCATGAAGGTGAGCAGCTCACGGTAGATCTGCTCGTAGAGTGCGTCGACCTCGTCATCGCGGGCGACGATTGCGCGAGCCGCGGCCTGGTCATCATCGATAAAGGCGGTGATGGCGTCGTGCAGCATGGTGCGCGCGATCTCGCTCATGCGGGGGATATCGACGAGGGGTTTGAGTGGCGCCTGTTCGGCGGTTTGGAGCGCGATCTTCGCGATTCCGGCGGCGTGGTCGGCCATGCGCTCGAGATCGGTGACGATATGGATCACCGCGGCGATCATGCGCAAATCTCTCGCCATCGGTGCTTGAGTGGCAATCACCAGGAGCGCTTGCTCCTCGGTCCGCCAGCGGTGCTCGTTGATCGCGCGATCCGAGGCGATGACCTGCTCGGCCAGCCGGACGTCTCGCCGGGCGAGGGCCGTCACCGCGTTGTCGATCGCTTTGTTGGTCATGCTTGCCATGGCCACGACGCTGCCACGCAGGTCGGCAAGTTCCTGGGCGTAATGCTCGCGTGTCATCGACGGATTTCCTCTCAGCTCTTGCCTACCCGAAGCGACCGGTGATGTAGTCCTCGGTGCGCTGATCTCCTGGATTCGTGAACATGTCGCGGGTACGACCCGCCTCGACGAGCACCCCATGGCGATGCTCGTCGAGCGAAAAGAAGATCGTCTGGTCAGAGACGCGGGCCGCCTGCTGCATGTTGTGCGTGACCACGATGATCGTGTACTGACGTTCGAGCTCCCGCATCAGATCCTCGATCTTGAGGGTAGAGATCGGGTCGAGCGCACTCGCGGGCTCGTCCATCAAAATCACGTCCGGGTTGATGGCGAGTGTCCGCGCGATGCAGAGACGCTGCTGCTGGCCTCCGGACAGCGCCAGCCCGCTCTCTTGGAGCTTGTCCTTGACCTCGTCCCAGAGGGCAGCCTGCCGCAGGGAGCGCTCGACGAGCTCGTCCATGTTCCCCTTGAAGCCGTTGATCCTGGCGCCCCAGGCGATGTTGTCGTAGATCGACTTGGGGAATGGATTCGGCTTCTGGAAGACCATGCCGATATGGCGCCGCACCTCGACCGGATCGACCCGGGGACTGGAAATATCCTGTCCGTGGTAGAGGATCTGCCCTTCGACCCGGGCACCCGGGATCAGGTCATTCATGCGGTTGATGCAACGCAGCACCGTACTCTTACCGCACCCCGATGGACCAATGAGCGCCGTGATCTGATTCTTTGGTACGTCGAAGGTCACACCGGTAACGGCGAGGAAGTTTCCATAGAAGACCTTCAGGTCGCGGAGCGACACAATTGCGCCCGCGCTGCCCACCTCGCTCTTGATCGCTGATTCGTCCAACATCACACTCATCAGATTCCTCTAGTTCCTCTATCGTCTATCGCTAGGGGTCTTGCTGGCCGATCTGCAATCAGTTCGTCCGTCGTCTACCACTTCACATTTCTGGCGAACCGCTGTCGCAGATAGATTGCCGTGGCATTTAGTAGCATCAAGAGGACCAGGAGCACGATGATGGCCGCGGCCGCGAGATCCTGAAAGTCCTGCTGCGGACGCCGCGCCCACTCATAGATCTGCATCGGTAGGGCGGTGTACTTGCTCGTCAATCCCGTTGGATTGAAGGTCACATACGCCGCCGCGCCAACGACCAGCAATGGCGCCGTCTCTCCCATGGCGCGCGAAATCGAGAGAATGATCCCCGTCAGAATCCCGGGCATCGCGGCAGGAATGACATGGTCCCGGGCCACCTGCCAGCGGGTCGCGCCGAGCGCAAACGCGGCCTGTCTGAGCGATGGCGGCACGGCTCGGATGGCTTCCTGGCTGGCAATGATGATGACCGGCAAGATCAGGAGGGCCATCGTCAGGGCGCCTGAAATGATGGTCCGCCCCAGCGTGAAGAGGCTGACGAACACGCCCAAGCCTAGCAAGCCGTAGACGATTGACGGAATGCCGGCGAGGTTGGCGATATTGGTCTTGAGCAAGCGGGTCCAGCGGTTGTTCGGCGCGTACTCTTCGAGATAGACCGCCGCGCCAACGCCAACCGGGAAGGCGAACAGCGCGGTCAACCCGATCACCCATAGCGTCCCGAGAAGAGCGGGTCGAAGACCGGCCTCTTCTGGCTTTCGTGACGGCGTGTTCGTAAGGAGATCGAGGGAGAGCCAGCGAGCGCCTGCGGAGGTGATGTCCCAGATCAGCGCGGCAAGAATCACGATCGCCAGGGCGGTCACCACAAAGAGCAGCCACTGAATCACGCTGGCCTTTCTTTTTCGGCCCGCGATGTTCGATGGCTTCTCCACCGGTGATGCGGCAACAGTGGTTGGCCGGAACGTCGTCTGTGCGCTCACTCGTAGGCCTCCCGGAACTTGGCAACAACCCAGTGGCTCACCAGGTTGAGGGCCAGGGTGATGAAAAAGAGGAGTAACCCAACGGCAAACAGCGATAGGTACGGTGCGGTGCCGACCACCATGTCGCCGGAGAAAGCCTGGACGATGAACCCGGTCATCGTCTGCATCGGTTCGAGCGGGTTCGCGGTCAGTTGGGACTTCGAGCCGGCGGCCAGGGCGACGATCATCGTCTCACCGACCGCGCGAGACATGGCCAGGATGAAGGACGCAATGATCCCCGACGTGGCCGCCGGCACGACGATCTGCCAGGAGACTTCCAACTTGGTTGCGCCGAGGGCATAGCCCCCTTCACGCAAGGAGCGGGGCACCGCTCGCATGGCGTCCTCGCTTAGCGAGGCGACCAGTGGAATCGTCATGATGCCGACGGCGATCCCCGCTGCCAGCGCGCTGAATGGCCCAATTCCTTGGAAAATGTGTTTCAAAACATCTGGCCGAATAAACGTGACGGCAAAGAATCCGTAAACGATCGTCGGAATCCCCGCCAGGAGCTCGAGCGACGGCTTGAGAATGTCGCGTATACGCGACGCGGCGTACTCGCTGAGGTAGATCGCGCTCATCAAGCCCAAGGGAATCGAGACGCACATCGCGATCAGCGTGATGATCAGTGTGCCCGCCACGAGGGGCAGCACACCGTACTGGGGTGTCTCGAATAGTGCGGTCCACGTGGTCCCGAAGAGAAAGTCGGTCACCGGGACCTGAGCAAAGAAGACGAGCGCCTGCTGAATCAGGACCACGATGATGCCGACGGTCGTCAAGAGTGAGAGTGCGCCACAGACCCAGAGGACGGCGCCGACGATGCGCTCTGAAGTGCGGCGGGAGGCGGCTCCAGATAAATCGAAGGCAACCGGAGCGGAACCGCCCAATGCCGTCAGGGGCGCAACACCCTGCTCGATCGATGGGACCAGAGTTCCGGCAATGAGCTCGCCCGGGTCCCCGACGAACCTTGCGTGAGGGTCTGCCCCGGCGGCGTCGCGCAACCTCATGTCGAGTCGGTCCTGGTCTGCTGATCCAGACACTGATCGCTTCCTGGGATAGAGGGTCTCCCGGGGACACGTGTCCCCGGGAGGCACCACGCATTTCTAGTGCCGAGGCGTGATGGTGCCTAGGCGGCCGGCGTCGCTGCCGCCGCGCTATCGGGCGTGCCGCTGCCGGAAATTGCGGCCTCGAAGCTGGCCACATCCTCCGCGTAGGTCTCGTCCGGCGACGCAACGTAGCCAACTTCCGCCGCGAGGGCCGGCGCCTCGCTGAGGTAGAACCGAACGAACTCTTGCACTTCCGGCCGTTGCAGCGACTCCGCTGTGACGTACACATAAAGCGGGCGGGAAAGCGGCGCGTACGTCCCATCCTGCACTGTCTCCGCGTTTGGTGTCACACAGTTGCCATCGCCGTTATCGACCGCCAACGCATTCAAGGAATCTTGGTTTGCCTCGTAGTAGGCGAGCCCGAAGTACCCAAGCGCGTTCACATCGCCCGCCACGCCTTCGACCAGAACATTGTCGTCCTCACTCGGCGTGAAGTCCTCGCGAATCTCGTCTTCGCCGAGGATGGTCTCGACGAAGAAGTCAAACGTGCCGGAGTCTGTACCTGGTCCATAGAGATTGATCGTGTCGGCGGGGTAGTCGGGGTTGAGGTCCGCCCAGGTATTGGCCGGACTTTCCTTCTGCCAGAGCTGCTTCAGCTGATCGGTGGTGATGCACGTGAGCCACGTATTTTCGGGATTTGTGACGATGGTCAGGCCGTCGTACGCGACTTCGAATTCGTACCAATCGACCCCGTTCTCGGCACAGCTGGCGATCTCGTCCTCTTCAATCGCGCGTGAGGCGTTCTGGACGTCGGTTTCCCCGGCGCAGAAGCGCTCGAACCCACCGCCTGTTCCCGAGATATCGACGCTTATCTGGACGTTGGGCGCCTGCGCGTTGAACTCCTCGGCAACTGCCTGCGTCAGCGGGCCCACGGTCGACGACCCGTCGGAAACGATCTCTCCTGAAAGCGTGCTCAGGTCCGTGTCCTGGGCGAGCACTGGCATCGTACTAGCGCTGAGGGCGCACGCCAGCGCAAACGCCGGTAACCCCTGACGCAACCATGACAGTTTCCGAACTTCCGCCATACCGTTGTTCCTCCCCATCTGTAGCGTGCGGCTGGCACGTGCCAGCCCATGACTGTTGAGCTGGACCATAAGGGTCCTGGAACTCCTCACTCTCTCGGCATGCCGCTGGCAGCGCTCGCCGGCGCGACCCCGCGAGAAGACTCCTCAGGGATCACGAACCGATAGCCCGCTCCGTACACGGTTTGGATAGCCTGCGCGTTCAAACCGGCGGCGGATAACTTGCCCCGCAGCCAGGAGATATGAACATCGACTGTGCGATCATCGACGATGACGTCCTCGCCCCAGACCGCATCAAGGAGATCCTGACGGCCGAAGACCCGCCCGGGTTCAAAGGCAAGTGCGACCAGGAGTCCATATTCCTTGGGTCGCAGTGGAATCTCTTGCTCGCCGACGAGTACGCGGCGGCGCTCAAGCTCGATCCGTAGCGGACCACGGAAGAGCACCGACGGCGGCTGGGCCGCAGGCACCGCCCGCCGCCTCACGCCAGCGCGTACCCGGGCCAGTAGCTCCCGCAGGGCGAATGGCTTGACTACGTAGTCGTCGGCGCCCAGCTCCAGACCGTCGATTCGGTCCTGCTCCTCAACGCGCGCCGAGAGGATCAGAATCGGGATGTCGGTCTCAGC
>JAICRA010000231.1 GCA_025937615.1 Thermomicrobiales bacterium
CGGATGCGCCGATGGTCTGTGCCTGGAACGGCTATGGCTCCGCCGGGCTGGCCTGCTGCACCTACGAGGGGAGCAACTGCGCTGATGACACCTGGTGCTGCTGGTCGAACCTCTGCATCGGTGGCATTTGCTCGAGCCAACCCTCCGGCTGCACCGGGGAAGGGTGCTTCTGTTACCAGGGTACCTATGATGCCGACCCATGTGATCCCGGGCTGGTCTGTTGCCTGAACACCGACAACACCGGCACCTGTCTGCCGCAGTACACCTGCACCGGCTACGGGCTGCCAGGCGACGACTGCCCTCGGTACTGCCTGCCCGGACCGACGCAGTGCCCGGGCTGCATCTCGGGGTACTGCGCGGCCTCCGGAGTCTGCGGGTAACCGAGGTACGTGCAAAAGGGGAGGGCCCGGACTACTCCGGGCCCTCCCGCGTTATGCAACCTGTTGCGCTGAAGCGACCTTATTCCGATTCCTCCGGGACCACGTTGATGGCCCGCTGGCGGCCCGGATCGCGCGGGTCCGGAGTGACATCGAAACTGACGCGCTGCCCGACCTGCAGCATCTCGAAGCCACGATTGGCGACCGCGGAGTGATGGAAAAAGAGTTCGCCGCTCCCGGAATCGCCATCAGGCTCGATGAATCCGAAGCCGCGATCGCGGAGCGTTCTGATCGTGCCGGTTGCCATCGTCTTGAACCTACCCTCTCTGCTGCGCTGCTCGCGCGGCGCCACAGTGGCGCGCGCGTACTGGTCGGGGCCCAGCCCCAAACCGTTGTTAGCTAGCCCCGGCGGGTTTCCACCCATACCGGTTCATGCTCAAGAAGTGTTTCTCGGCCCCAGCCGCTACCGGTGCCGGAAGGTGATGCGGCCGCGTGTCAGATCGTACGGCGACAGCTCAACCACCACCCGATCCCCCGGCAGTACGCGGATGTAATGCTTTCGCATCTTGCCGCCGAGGTGACCGAGCACCGAATGTCCGTTTTCTAGCTCGACTGTGAACATGGCGTTCGGGAGCGCCTCCGTCACCTTCCCATCCATGGTAACGGCATTCGGATTCTCCCGGCGTACGCGTTCCTCGGTCGTGTCCGGTGAGACCGGCTGCACCGGGCGTGGCGGCTTCCGGTATTGGGGCTTCTTTGCCAACGCTTCCTCCCGCGCCATTGGCGCCTACGATAATCGGCCGGGCGGTCAGCTTGCCCGTTCGGCAGTCTCGGTGAGGGCCGCGTCGGGGCCAGTCTTGGCCTCGTAGCGCGTTGCGCGCGCTGACGGCATCTGGAGCGGTGGCCGGGGCTGCTGCAGAATCTGGCGCAGTTTCACGCACTGGTCATCTGCCAGCCAGGCCTCAGCGTCTGCTTTGATCGATTCGAGGATCGCTGGCAGTTCCATTTGCGCAGATCCCCACCATCCCGCCCAGATCGCCGACCCGGAGACCGGGATCCCGCAAGAGCTGCACTCGAAGGCGGCGAGACACCAGAATCGGGGCTGGTTTGGGTCCCGTACCGGCGCGACGCGGTACAACCGCTGATCGTCGCCGACCCGGAGAAATACGCCGAGCCCGCCGTTGCCCCGCAATTCGATGACCTGAACGTGCTTCTCGTCCATCAGTGCGACCCAGCCGGGCGCGCTCCACCGCGAGTGTACGGTTGAGCATTGAAAGATGAAGGGAGACGCTGGGGACAGGCGGGTGCGCGCTCGGGAAGGGACATCATCACCTCCGACTGCCCATGAGCCCCGGTGGCCATGAGCTCGCACGATGGTGGCGATGCCGCATAGCGACTTCGATGCACGCACCTATCGCTCGATAACGCCCGAGGAAAATATCCTGAACGCGTGCAACAGCAGCATAGCATAAGTGAGGGGGTGCCGCTTTGCTCAGGGGATGAAGGGGGTCGCTTCGCTTGAGGGGGGATGAGGGGGAGACGGCGAGATATCTTTACGACCGCTCGACTTCTCGACTTCTCGACTGCGCTCGTTCTAGCCGTCTCGCCGTTTAGCCGTCTTTCGACTGACTCGCTTGCCTGAGAAACGCTAACGCCCAGCGCTCGTCCGCGTCCAGACCAGGTTCGCCCACGTCGTCGCAATCGAAGAGGCAAAGCTCGCCGCTTTCATAGCCGAGCAGGACGGCGGGATGGATGTACGCGGCGCGGCAGACGGCGCGCGTGTTGCCGAGCCGCACGGCGACAGCGTCGACCGCGGCGACGACGTTCGCCTTCATTGCGGTCTGGCTCTCGAAGGGGCCAAGATCACGCAGATGGCGCGCCGCCAGGACCGTGCCCCCCCAGGTCCGGAAGTCTTTGGCGGTGAACGCTTCTCCGGTGATCTCCTGCAGGTAGGCGTTGACATCCTCGGAACCGATGGCGTGGGGCTCGCCGTCCGCGCCGAGGTACTGGAAGAGATGCTCACCGGGAAGGTCCTGCATCCGCGAAATGATGCGCGCCACCCGGCGATCGCGGACGTCGATCTCGTGCGGCTTGCCGCTCTTGCCGCGAAAGGTGAAACGGACCGTCGATCCTGCCACATCGACGTGATCGTCGCGAAGGGTCGTCAGCCCGTAGGAGCCGTTCTCGCGGGCGTACTCGGCATTGCCGACCCGGATCAGCGCCTCGTCGAGGAGGCGCACCGCAATGGCCAGGGTCTTTTCGCGAGGAAGACCCGGCAATCCAAGATCGGCCGCGACGCGCTCTCGAATCCGGGGCAGAGCCTCGCCGAACGCGATCATGCGCGAGAACTTGGTCTCATCCCGGGTAGCGCGCCATTGGTCGTGATAGCGGTATTGCTTGCGGCCGCGGGCATCGCGTCCGGTTGCCTGGATGTGACCGCGCGGGCTCGGGTTGATCCAGACGTCGGTCCAGGCCGGCGGGATCACCAGGGCGCGGATGCGTTGGAGCTCCTCGGGATCACGAATGACCGCGCCTTCCGGGCCAATGTAACTCCAGCCTTTGCCGGCCCGGCGGCGGGTGATGCCGGGACCGATGTCGGGGGTGTAGCGCAACCCTGCCGCGCGCGCCGCGGCGACCGGATCGTCAAGAGTCGGAGTTGTGGGTGCGGGGAAGAGAGTCAGACCGGGTACCTCAATCTCGCGTTCATGGGCGCCGCCCGATGCCGCGCGATACCCGTGTCTATTGCCATAGCCTACGCCGACTGTCGGGAGGTCGAACTCGACGTGACGCTTTCGTCGTTCAGTGTCGAGAGCATATGCGCCGTGATCACCGCCTCCGCAAGTTGGTCGACCGGTTGCAGAGCCCGATCGTGACCTGGCTCACTTGGGGTCAAGAGGCTCGCGCGGTCGAGGACGACCAACGCCGCGGGACTCTGCTCCAAGATCGGCCAAACCGGGGCGCTGCTCAGCAGCACGTCTTCCGCCTCGACATCCTCGACGCCGACCAATGCAACCCCGTCGTGCAATTCA
>JAICRA010000226.1 GCA_025937615.1 Thermomicrobiales bacterium
CGACTGGTTCGATACGAACGTCTCGATACGCGCCGGGATCGATCTCCGGGTAAACCGGAACGACAACGGTGAAGGAGAGTGGCTCGTTCGAGCTGATGTCGACGCTCGGATCGCCAACGGGTACCAGATCTTCACGATCGAGCGCCTGCCGGTAGAGATCGGACATGAGGAAGCGGTTGGCTTCCTCCAGAAAAACCTCGGGGCCGTACATTTGCTCGATCATCGCCTTCGGCGCTTTCCCTTTGCGGAAGCCCGGGAGGGTGATCTGGTTGCCGACCCTGCGCACAGCGCGGCGCATCGCCTCGGCCGACTCCTCTTCCTCAGCGGTAATCTCGAGCTGCACGCGGCTCTCGGGCAGCCGCTCCATCGTCAACTTCACGCGCGCGCGTCCCCTATCAATTCAATTGCACCGGGCGAAACGTCAAATCGACGAGTCGGCACAAATGGATCTACCAAAATGCCAGCAATGCCAGCGGGCCGCCGGAGGAGGCGGCCTCGATGCTCCGGAAACTCGCCGGTGGTTTGCCAACCGGTGAGTATAGCAGACGGTACCCGGGTCCCAATTCCGGCCTGAGAGCCCGTGGCGTCACCGCTGCTCGACCAGCAAGATCCACGCCGTGCGTCGACCGGCTGTCACGGGTTCGGTCCCGACTGACTGCCGCCTCCACCCATCGTCGCGGGAGACTGTACGGACGATGCGGCTTCGGTGGCAGTGGTATCGCGGCACCAGATCGTGTCACCACAAAAACTCTGTCTCCAGGGCATAGACTCCTCATATTGTGTCTCGTTGTCACATGATTGCAGGGCTTTTGTTCGCGTTGTAATGTGCTTGCCAAGCAAAGTGTGGACTTGGCGACGAAATCGCCTGTCCCATTCCCCGCTGCTCCCCGCTCTCAAAAATCGCACGGCCCAACGTGGCCGAAGGGCCCGTTAGGTCGGACACGGTCTAGGCGATGTTGCTGTCGCGGGCGGGATCTCGGTCACCACTGGAGTGGTGAGCGGTCCCTATTCGAAGGCAGCCACCCGCACCCGACGGCGAGTGGGTGGGCTGATCCGGAGAACCGGTATGCATCGCAAGGGGGATGGGAAATGAAACGCGGTCGAGCTACCGTGCGCGCCAGGCGCAGGGCGCTGGCTGTCGCGCTCGCGCTGGCGGTGGCGAGTGCGGCGGTCGCGCCGGTTGCTCCCGGTCCGGCAGACGGCGCGCGTGCCCGGGGCGGGGCGGGATTCATTGCCCACAGCGCCGACGGTGTCCTGCTTCGTGCGGAGCCGGCCTTTGGGGCGGAGGTCCTGACGACCGTCCCCGAGGGAACGCCCGTCGACCTGCGCACCGATGTCGCCGACACGGTCTACGATCCTGATGGGGTCACCCAGTGGTGGCCAATCAGTACCGGAGGCGAAGATGGTTGGGTCGCGGGCTTCTATCTCGACATCGAGGGATTCGCCGACTCATCTGCGTCAGATACGGCAGAGTCTGCCGATGTATCGACGGCGCCGGAAGCCGGGGCGTCACTCGGTGGCGAGGGCGCGACGGAACCAGAAGAACAGTTTCTTGCCACGTGGGATCTGGCAAACGCGGCCGCGCTGGTCGCGGAACCCGAGGGCGTCAATTTGCGGCAGGATCCAGGCTCGAGCAGCCCGGCCGTCAAGGCGCTTTCCTACCAGACGATTGTCGACCTGCGCGTCGACGAGGTCGATACGGTCTACGCCGAGGGGAGTCGCTGGTGGCCGGTCGAGATCGACGGTCTCCTTGGTTGGGTTGCCGGTCAGTATCTGGCGCCGGCGGAGTCGACCTGGACTGAACCGACGGTCGCCGAGGATGCGGCGGTTTCCGAAGCACCGTCGAAGGTCGCCGACTGGTTCGAAGCCGGGTCGTATGTGCTCGCGGACACTGACGATGGGTCCGGACTCAATATCCGCGCCGATGGCGCCCCAGACGCCGAGCGAATCGGTATAGTGCCTGAGAACGACGTCGTCCAGGTCATGGATGGACCCTACAACGACCCCATCGGCAATCCGTGGTACCTGATCACTGACGGCGACGTTACGGGCTTCGTCAGTGGCTGGTATCTCACGCGCGCGGATCAGCCCGGGGAGGATCTCGCCAACACCGACATCCCATCGAAAGTGACAATTCCCGGTCTGGCCACGGGAACGTTCCAATATCCGCTCGAGTCCTGGGTCTTCACGCAGTCGTTCGGTTGCAGTCCCTTCGCGTTCGAACCCTGGAACTCGTCGATCGGCTGTAACTTCCACAATGGCGTCGACCTCGCCGCCAACTCCTATACACCTCTCCTTGCCGCGGACGGCGGAACGGTCGAGTACGCCGGTTGGTGCGACTGCGGTCTCGGCTACTACGTGAAGATCGACCACGGCAACGGATTCAAGACGCTCTATGGGCATATGGCGGAGATGCCGTGGGTGTCGACTGGAGACGCGGTCGCGAAGGGTGATGTGATCGGCCCGGTTGGCAGCACCGGGTTATCAACCGGCCCGCACGTCCACTTCATCATGGAGGTGAATGGGATCGCCCAGGATCCGCTCGCCTACATTTCCTAGTCTTCTCGCTTGGTAGCCAACCGGAAGGGTGGGGTCCGTACCCCCACCCTTCCGGTTGGATCGCTCCAGGCCAAAGAGCGCTGCTGATGCGCTATGATGGCTAGGCCTTCCAGCACGCCAGGGACGTTCGCCACCGGGTCCCGATGGCACGCGTCGTCGCGAGCGACTGGCCGGCCGTATCCGTGCCGTGCTCGCACTGTCACATCGCTTTCGCTGTTCGGAGACGGTCATGGATGCCGGGATCCAGATCCACGGAGCGGTCGATTCGGAGCTCCAGGCAATCCTGAGCCCTGAGGCTCTGGCCTTCGTCGCCGCTCTCCACCGCCGCTTTGGTGCGCCACGCCGCGAGCTGCTACGCGCTCGTGACGAGCGCCAGACCGCAATCGATGCCGGCACTGAGCTCGAGTTCCTGGCAGAGACGAAATCCGTTCGGGATGCAGATTGGCAGGTAGCTTCGGCGCCCGCTGATCTTCTCGACCGCCGGGTCGAGATCACCGGCCCCTGCGATCGCAAGATGGTCATCAACGCCCTCAACTCCGGGGCCAACGTGTTCATGGCCGACCTGGAGGACGCGTCGTCGCCGACCTGGAACAACGTCGTCGACGGCCAGCGGAACCTCTTCGATGCCGTGCGCCGCACGATCTCCTTCCAAAACCCGGACGGTCGCGAGTACGCGCTGAACGCCGAAACGGCAACACTCCTCGTCCGCCCCCGCGGCTGGCATCTCGACGAACGCCACGTCACCATCGACGGCGAACCGGTGTCTGGCAGCCTGTTCGATTTTGGCCTCTATTTTTTCCACAACGCCCAGGAGTTGTTCGACCGCGGCTCGGGCCCGTACTTCTACCTGCCCAAGCTGCAAAGCCATCGCGAGGCGCGGCTGTGGAACGACGTCTTCACCTATGCTCAGGATGCCC
>JAICRA010000331.1 GCA_025937615.1 Thermomicrobiales bacterium
CGCCAGTCAGCGAATCGAGTCGGGAGGGGAGTGCGGCCTAGGTAGGATGTGATCGGCTCGGCGATCACAGGAAGGACCGGCGGGATTCATGCTCGGCCAGTGCGAGCAGGAGATGCGGAAGAATATTTCGTATCGCTGCACCGCGATGACTCACTGCGTTCTTCTCCTCATCGAGAAGTTCGGCCACTGTTCGTCCGTCCGGGAGCAAGAAGACCGAGTCGTAACCGAAGCCCCTGGATCCCCGCTCCTGGTCAAGGATAGTACCGTTAAGCGTTCCCTCGCTCGTCCAAACGATCCCGTCCGGAGTGGCGATGGTGACGGCGCAAATAAAACGCGCCTCTCTGCGATCTGGAGGAACGTCCTGAAGCGCGGATAGCAGTGCCTGTCGGTTCCTGGCGTCATCTGGGGGTTCCCCCGAGAACCGCGCGGAACGCACTCCTGGCGCGCCCTCGAGCGCCGCAACCTCCAGTCCAGAATCGTCTCCAAGTGCCACCATGCCCGAGGCTCTGGCGGCAAATAGCGCCTTGAGGTCCGCGTTCTCGCGCAGTGTGGCCCCGGTCTCATCGGGCGAAGCAAGCCCCAGGTCGCCGAGACTAACGACTCCGACGTCACGTGGAACCAGGGCACGGACCTCGCGGATTTTCCCTGGATTCGAACTGGCAACGAGGAGTCGATGAGCGAATGTCTTGTCCATGCCTACCAAGTCAGGAGGGGCTGTCGACCCGAGGTAGGCCAAACAGGCCGACCGCGTTTCTTGATGTGAGCCGGCAGAGTTCCTCTCCATTCAACCCCCACAGCGGGCCCAAAACCGCGGCAATTCCGGGGAGATTGACGGGGCTATTACGCCGGCTCCGAGAGCCGGGCGGGGCCAGATAGGGCGAGTCAGTCTCAAGCAACAATCGATCGACTGGAATCCGCGCAAGCGAGTTGCGCAGCGGTTCCGAGGACCGCCGCGTTGCCAGTCCGCCGATGCCGGCGAAGCAGCCGCGGTCTCTTGCCCAGTCTGCGAGGCGCTGAGTGCCGTCAAACGAGTGAAGCACGATCGGTGCCAATGTCGGCAAGCGGTCGAACTCATGGATCAGCTCTTCCGACGCGTCCCGCTGGTGCACGATAGTCGGGAGACCGGCCTCCATCGCGACATCCAGCTGGGCCCGAAATGCTCGCGCCTGCTCCCTGAAGCTCGGCGCGTCTCGCGAAAAGTCGAGGCCTGTTTCGCCGATCGCGATTGGACGCAAAACTTTGATCGCGCTCTGGAGTGCACGAAGCAGGGTTGCGTCAAACTGTGCCGCTAATTGAGGATGCAGGCCAAGAGCGAAGTCGATGTCCGGGTGCCCTTCACGCAGTACGCGCGATGACTCCCAGCGGTCAGGCGAGTAGCCGATATTTATGAAATGGCGCACACCCGCGGCACGAGACGACTCGATAACCAATTCCCGATCTTCGTCGAATGCGGGATCATCGAGATGCGTGTGCGTGTCGACGATCGGTGGGATCCCCGCGGAACCGATCACTTCACCGTCACGCTCTTGGCGAGGTTTCGCGGCCGATCTGGGTCGTTTCCCCGTGCGAGCGCGGCGTGATAGCCGAGAAGTTGACCGGGAACGGACTCGACGATGACGTTGGCTAGACCGGCGTCCGGCACCTCGATGAAGTCATCAAACAGGTCGGTGCCGGCACTCCCAACGCCGACGATGAACCCGCCTCGGCTTCTCAGTTCTGCAGCCCCCGAAAGCACGTCCGTCCGCGTCTCGTCGCCGGGGGCAAGTACCAGGCACGGAGTGCCCGCTTCGACCAGGGCGATAACGCCATGCTTCAGTTCGCCGGCAGCAAAACCCTCAGCGTGGATGTAGCTCACTTCCTTGATCTTTAGCGCCGCCTCGAGTGCGGACGGGTAGTGCGGACCGCGCCCGATCACGAAAAGGTGGTCAGCCGCGGCGACGCGAGTCGCGACCTCTGCGATCCGCTGTCGGGAACCGTTCAGCAGGAATGACTCGATCGCGTCGGCGGCGCGCAGTACCAGGTCGGCGCCGGCGGCCCAGCGCCGATCAACGGCATGAGCTGCTAGGAGCAGTGCCGCCAGCATCGACGTGTACGACTTTGTGGCGAGAACACACTGTTCGGGCCCAGCACGCAGGAGGAC
>JAICRA010000165.1 GCA_025937615.1 Thermomicrobiales bacterium
CATCTGAAGCAGCCGATCGTCATAGGACAACCTAATGAGGGTCATAAGAAAAAAATATTGGCCAACCTCTGTTGCATCAGATACTGGATAAGTTCCACACCAAGCTAGAGACTCGAGGACTGCTTTCCTTTGTCGGACTGGCTATCGAGCTGTCGATAGCCGGCTCGCATGCGGCTGAGGGAGCGGGTTTTCAGTTTCCGCGTCGGGCTCTAAAGCAGTTCCCTCTACACATAAACCGGCAAAGGAGGTCGCTATGAGAATTTGGCGATGGGTCTATGTGAGCAGTCTCTTGCTCACTCTCGTGGTTGGACTCGGGGTCGCAAATCCGTTGCCCGATATGGACGTAAAGGATTCCCGAGTTCCTCAATACGTTGTCGATCCGTTCTGGCCGAAACCGCTGCCCAACGATCCGAAAACCGGTAAGCCCTGGGTGACGGGTGAAGTCGCTGGAAGTTGCGTCGACTCGCGCGACCACATCTTCACGGTCAACCGTGGTTACAATAACGGTCTGGTCTCGCCAGAGACACTTGTCGCGGTCGCGTCCCCGCCGGTGGTCGAGTATGATCCACACGGCAACGTGGTGAACGCATGGGGTGACCCGGCGGTCCTGCCGAACGGCGTCCACGGTTGCTTCGTCGATTATCAGGACAATGTCTGGATTGCCGGCAACGGCGATGGCATCGTCCAGAAGTACTCGCGCAAGGGCGCACTGCTACTGCAGATCGGCACGAAGGGAGTCTGCGACTCGCCGACAAATGCATGCGGCGCACCGGGTTCTAACTCGAGCACCACGCTCTTGAATCAGCCGGCCGATATGGCGGTGGACCCGACCAACGGCGATGTCTACATCGCTGACGGCTACGGCAACCACCGTGTCGCAGTCTTTGACGCCAAAGGAGTGTTCCTCCGACAATGGGGAAGCGCAGGCACGAGTCCGGGTCAGTTCGGAGTTGGCGGCGGCGGTCATCCGCATTGCATCGTTCTTGGCAACGACAGACTCGTGTATACCTGCGACCGTGGCCAGGATCGCATCCAGGTGTTCGATAAGTTAGGCAACCTGGTAAAGATCATTCCGGTGATCCCCGGAACCGGTTCCGTGATCCCCGATACCGGGATGGCTGGTATAGGAACAGCCGGATCGGCGTGGGATGTCGAATTTTCCCCCGACAGAAGGCAGGAGTTGATGTTTAACGCCGACGGCGGCAACGAGGTCGTTTGGACCTTCAACCGCTTGGCTGCTCTGGCAGGCGCTGCTCTCACTGCGAAGCCCGGTCAGGGAATTCTCGTCGGCTTCGGGCGTCCCGGTCACAATGCGGGAGAGTTCACATTCCTGCATACGGTCGCGGCGGATTCGAAAGGCAACCTTTACATCGCAGAGACGGTCGGCGGCCGCAGAATTCAAAAGTTCGTGCCACGGCGCGGCAAAGGAAACGACCTCCATGTCTTCACTCCAGCCGGCAATCCGGACCAGCTGTTGCCTCACTACGATCCGGTGAAGTAATCGCATCGCCTGCCGGAAGAGATGGCGCTTCCGGCGGGCCTCCCCTGGAGGTACGAGTGATGACATTTCGCCGTGGGATTCTGTTTAACGCAGTTGCGCTGGGCATTTATGTTGCTTCGGCGCTGGGGGCCGGTTGGGATTTCGCGGCTGGCGAGCGCGCACGAGTTCACGATGGAGAGCCTGATAAATGCGTTCGTCAAGATTGACTCGCACGAGGCCCATCTAATTGCACGGGTGCCGCTCGAGATCCTCAAGTCGGTCAAGTTCCCTGTGAGTGGTCGCGAAATCGATCTCACCGCTGCCGACGCCGCAATCCAGCAGGCGCTGACGCAGCTCGGCCGCGAGATCACGATCTGGGAGGCCGGGCGGCCGCTGGTGATCTCCCGTGCTCTGGGTCGCCTGACCTTGCCATCGGACCGCTCATTCGAGAGCTACCCGGATGCCGTCGCTCACGTTGCTCGGCCGATAACATCCGGCACGAGCATCTTTGTCGACCAGGGTTACCTCGATGTCCACTTCGCGTATTCCATCAACTCGCCGAATTCCCATTTCATGATTCAAACGGCGGTCGCGCCTGAGCTGAAGAGCTATCTCAAGTTTGCGATCCGGTATCTGCCGCTCACTGATGAGGGCCGCGCGATGATGATTACCAGCCGTTCGGGTCGAGTGGCGCTCAACCCGACGTGGTATCAGGCTGCCGCCGGATTTGCGACGCTCGGGATTGTGCACATTCTAAGCGGCATTGATCACCTGCTTTTCCTGCTATGTCTACTCATCCCGGTGCGAGGCGTTGGCGAGATCCTGCGCATCGTCACTGCGTTCACAATCGGTCACTCGATAACGCTGGTTGGCTCAGCCTACGACTTGGCTCCCGCGGACGCGTGGTTCCCACCGTTGGTCGAGACACTCATCGCGGCATCGATTCTGTATATGGCGATTGAGAATATTCTGAGTCGCAACCTTCGCGCACGATGGCTGATTGCCGGAGTCTTCGGCCTCGTTCATGGATTCGGGTTCGCCTATGGTTTGAAAGAGAACTTACAATTCGCCGGTAAACATCTTCTGGTCTCGCTTTTCTCGTTCAATGTCGGGATCGAGATCGGAAAAATTCTTGTCCTAATCATCACGCTACCCCTGCTTGCACTTCTTCTGCGGCGCGTGCTCGTCGGACCCGCCGGCATGATTATCCTTTCGGCAATTGTGGCTCACACTGCCTGGCACTGGATGATCGAGAGAGGTGATGTGCTGTGGCAAGTCGAGTGGCCAGAGCTCGACGCAGCCGGCATCACCATCCTCGCTCGTTGGTTGGCGGGACTTCTAATTGCAGGGGGCGTAGTCCGTTTTTTGGCAAGACGAATGCGTATCGCACGCCCGCCGACGCTTCCATCCCTCGAAGGGGGCGAGTTGCCGGACTCGCGAGGGCAACGGAGCGGAGCCTCAGCCGGAATGTGATCAGAGCTAATTCCCCAGCAATTTCATCATCTGCTCGACGACGTCCGCCGGCTGGGATACCACTTCTTTGGCGAGCTTGGCCAACTCCTCACCGCTGACCGCATCCACCGACCATCGCCGTTTCTTCAGCTCTTCCAGAAGAGCCGGATCCTTGAGGGACTGTTCATACGCGTCGCGCAACATCTTTATACGATCCGGCGGTACGCCCGGCGTCGCTACCATCGGTCGTCCGAAAACCGCGGGTGCGAGCAGCACCGTAGCCACCTTCCGGGTTCCCACCGGTGTTTTCAGTTGGTCCATCAATTCATAGATCGACGGGACATCAGGAACCAGACCATCTCTTTTTTTTCCGGTCTGTAGTATTGGCCGGACAAAGCCTTTCTTGTGCCAGGTTAGAAACGGCTCGCGCGCAAAGTAGGTGCTGATCGTCAAATTACGGCATTGGAGCTCGCCGCGCTCGATTCCGAGATCGATCTCGCCGCCGCCGGGATAGCCGCTGACGATGTTGAACTTGATCCCCAGCCCTTCGTCGAGGAATTTTGGCATGTAATAACCCGAGGTGCTGGTACCCGTCGCGCCGCATTTCGGCGGCTGCGCGGCCTTGCGCACATCCTCAATCGATTGATACGGGGTGTCGGTCCGCATGATCAGGATGAATTCCGTTTGCTCCGGCGTGCCGATCCACGAGAATCTCGCCCAATCGAACTGCACCTCGGGACGCTTGGCCAATTGGTCGAAGTACATCGACGGCCCGAATGTGCCCAGAGTGAGCCCGTCCGGCTTCGCCACCGAATAAACGTAATTGGCGGCGATGATTCCGCCGGCTCCGGTCATGTTCTGCACGATGAACGTGGGATTTCCCGGAATGTACTTGCCCATGTGCTGGGCAAAGATTCTCGCCCACAGATCGTAGGCATCGCCGGCGAGATTACCGACGATGATGCGGATGGTTTTTCCTTGATAGAAAGGCGCTTGAGCGTGAACGTTAGCTATCGACGCCAGCAGAAATAACAGCGCGCAGACGAAGCGTTTCATAGCACCCTCCGAACTGCCTGATTAGGCGTGAGAACCCATCTCTCTATAAAACGGAAACGCCGCGGATCATAAGGCCGGCGTAGCGAACGTGTCAAGCGAATGCTCTGTGCATGTTGTAGTGAGGCACCTTTTCTTTGACTTGGATGAAATCAGGGTGGGCGAAAAGGAGGAGGTCGTCGTGGAAAACTTAACGCGCAATGCTGGCTACCATTTGCACAGTTGCCGTATCAGCCGGTTTTCCGCCTCACTCTGAAGCGCAGA
>JAICRA010000370.1 GCA_025937615.1 Thermomicrobiales bacterium
AATCTATCTCGACGGTGAGGAGGCGCGGCCCAGGACCTTGCTCACCGAGCACGTCATCGGGATTGAACAGCACGCAGCGATCGAGCGAGAGACAACCACAGCCGATGCACCCAGATAATTCGTCACGCAACCGGACGAGCTGCTCGATGCGCTGATCCAGATCCTCGCGCCAGAGTGCCGATAATCGTGTCCAATCCTCGCGGCTGGGAGTCCTCCCCTCGGGCAACGTGTCGAGAGCGGCGCGGATCTCGGCAAGCGGGATACCGACCCGTTGCGAAACCCGGATGAACGCCACCCGGCGCAACATCTCACGGGCATACCGGCGTTGATTGCCCGAGGTGCGTCGGCTACGGATGAGCCCCTGCCGTTCGTAAAAATGGAGCGCTGAGACGGCAACGCCGCTCCGCGCGGCGAGCTGCGCGGGAGTTAGTTCACCGATGCTGCCGACGGGCCCGGTCACCAGATCGATCCCCACTTGACCTCAACATTAGTTGAGGTTATACATTCGAAGTATGGTGCCGGTCAAGACGGTAGACAATCTCATGTCGCTCGATCCGCGGAAGTCCGCCATGTCAGATGAACGAGCGCGACGGCGTACGAACGAGAGCTGGAATCGCCGCTGTGATCAATAGAGGAGAGATCCAATGTCGCAAGTACACGCACCGCCAGAACGAGACGAAGCGGCCGCTGCATTCCGCGCCAATGAGCGAAGCTGGAACGCCAAGGTGATCAGCGAGTTCCGGGCCAATAGGGGCGAGGTTGCCGCGCCGTACGACGATCCACCGCCAATGCTGTTGCTACACACCATCGGCGCCAGAAGCAGCAAAGAGCACATCGTGCCGATGCGCGGCCTGCCGGATGGCGAGTCGCTCTACGTCTTCGCTTCGGCCCACGGCAACGATCGGCACCCCGACTGGTACTACAACCTCGTCGCCAATCCGGACATCACCATCGAGAAGGGGACCGAAACGCTCGCGGTGCGCGCAACCGTGGTCCACGGCGCGGAGCGAGACGCTATCTTCGCGCGGCATGCAGCCAGATTCCCGATTTTCGCTGAGTACGAGCGCAAGCTGGCTCGCACTATCCCGGTGATCCGACTCGACCGACGCGAACCACGTGACGGTCCTAAGCAAGGAAGGGAGAAGGTTGCGACTTCCATCGTTAGCGAACCGGACAATGTACCGGGAGCCGTCGCGCTTTCGCGAATGAACCACGAGTCGGCGAACGCCGCCCCGCGATCGTGACCGAAACCGTCCCTCGACCTGCATCTGACTGATCGACCACAGGAGGACGTGATGACAGCGACTGATACCAGCATTGGCACCCCAACCAACGGCGCGGTCCCAGATACGAACGGACATCTCATCCGCGTTGGCCCACGAGCGGAGCTGCACGGAGTGACCGTCGTCTCAGGGGGACGGCACGGAATCGCCGTTTTTCCTTCGTCGGTCTCCGAGGCTGTCTACGCCGTCGACAATCGCTGCCCACACATGGGGTTCCCACTGCACAGGGGGAGCGTCGCTGACGGCATCCTCACCTGCCATTGGCATCACGCCCGCTTCGATCTGGACAGCGGCGGTACATTCGATCCCTGGGCGGACGACGTCCAAACCTACCCCACCGTCATCGAAGATGGCATCGTCTATGTCGATGTGCGGCCAAACGGCGGGAACCGCGTGGCGCACGCTAAGGCACGGCTCTGGGACGGACTGGAGCAGGATCTCAATCTGG
>JAICRA010000168.1 GCA_025937615.1 Thermomicrobiales bacterium
GGTCGTCCGGTCTCCGTGTCGATATAGCGAAGAACGTCGGCAGCAACCTCGATCAGAAACGAGGCGAGCTTGCGCGTGTTCCAGTCCGCAAAGACCGAGGCGATCTGGTCGGCCGGCATGCCGAGCGCGGAGCGCATGACATCGTACGCCTCGGCGATGAGCTGCATGTCGCCGTACTCGATGCCGTTGTGAATCATCTTGACGTAATGACCGCTGCCGCCGGGGCCGATGTAGCTCACGCAGGGGCCGTAGGGGCCCTTGGCCGAGATAGCGGTGAGCATCGGCTCGAGGACGTCGTACGCCTCGCGCGGTCCGCCCGGCATCAGGCTTGGTCCCTCGAGAGCGCCAACCTCGCCACCGGAGACGCCCATGCCGACGAACATGAGATTCTGCGCGGCCAGCGCCGCCTCGCGCCTCTCTGTATCACGGAAATAGGAGTTACCGCCGTCGACGACGATGTCACCTGGGTCGAGCAGAGGCGCCAGTTCCGTGAGCACGGCGTCGACCGGGACGCCGGCTTTCACCAGGAGAATGATCTGCCGCGGCCTAGCCAGCGCGGCCACCAGGTCGGGCATCGTCGCGACACCGGTGATCCCGGTGCCCGCGGCCGCTCCCGCGAGGTATTCGTCGGTACGGACGGTGGTGCGGTTATAGACGACGAGGGGAAACCCATTGCGGGCGATATTGAGGCCGAGGTTCTCGCCCATCACCGCCAGCCCGATCAGCCCGACGTGTGGTCCTTGCTCATTCATGCGGGTGGCCTGCTCCGTGGCTCACGCAAGTGCGCCGATATCACGGCCAAGTCGGAATTGTACTGCTCTAGGCAAGCGCGCAGACCATCTCTGGTGAGAGCCAGGCCGGTGGTAAGTACGCATTGGCGAGCGAAAGTGGCAGGGTCTCCGGTCGAAGAGAGAGTCCGAGCTGGTTTTGCATCAGGTCCCGGTTGCGATCGATGCGCGCCCAGAGCTCGGGGTGCCGCGAGGCGATCTCCTCCCGTAGCGCTTCATCAGCGAGAACGACGGAGTCCTCGCAGTTGAGCGCAGTTCCAGCTGGGATGGGAGTCGGGATGATGTCACACTGCAGCGCCATCCCGGAGGCGAGGCGAACCTCGCTGTCCCGCTCGATCGGGGAGTGCACCCATTCGTCGTATGAAATGAGGTGTCCGGGGTTGAGCATCGGGCGAAACGTCGCGCCGGCATCGGTCAGGGCGGTCTCGACCGCGGCCGCCACCTCGCCGCCGGTCACGCCAATGCCTAACGTGCCATACCAGGCTGCCTGGGCCAGGAAGTAGGGCCGGACGTAGTTCGTGAAGAAGTCGATCCCGGCAGCGTCCTCGACGAGTCCGGCCCGGCAGCAGAGCGATCCCCAATAGCCGATGCCACAGCTGATGCCGTCGCCGATGCCGACCTGCCGACTGCTCGGTGATCGCAGTCCATTAATCGGCTGGCCGGGTGCGCCGCTGGCGACGATGGGATGCATGGAAAGCGGTTCGCCCGCGTAGCCCATCTGCGCCGCGACGTCGCGCTCGGTCATGCCCGGCCGGGCGCCGCGAACGACCCGGAAGACCGCCTGGCTCACGCGCAGTGAGGCCCAGGCGAACGAAGCGATCTGGTCGGCGCTGTTGCGGGCGCGTAGTCCGGCGCCGGGGTGCATCAGGACGGCGGTCACGTCGACCGGCTCCGCCCCGCTGACGCGGCGCAGACTGTCGGCGATTACAGCGGGCACCCAGGCGGGATTGCTGGGAGCATCGCTTTCCGTCGGCGTGAGGTACTTCCAGCCGACGATGCCGGCTTGATCTTCCGAGTTCAGCCCCACGTCATTGAGAACGCGATCGAGATTAGGCGTCGATTCCCGTGGCTGCCCCATGAGGCTGAACCCCTGGAACAGCTCGATCTCCAGCGGCAGGCCCGCAACGACGGCATGCACGATACCCTCATTCCCGACGAGGAGCACGCGCCGTCTGCCCGGTCCCAGCAACAGAATCGCCTCTTCGAAGCGGGGATCGAACCCGGTCAGGAAGAGGAGATTGGCACTGTGCTCGCGGTCACCATAGACGGCAACCCACGACGTGCCCGCTCGCGCCAGCATCTCATCGCAGCGCCGTTCGTATTCCGCCGTACTGATCGCGGGTGAGTCCGCCGTCGCGATCTCGTCGGGCAGCGGCACATGACGCAGGATGACATCGGGCATCCTCGTGATCCCCTTTCCAGTTCATCTCAATGAGTTCGTCGCTTCAGAGAGCCAGCGCCGCGACCGAAAGGCGTGTCATCCTGAGGTTACGAAGGATCTCGCCTCAAGTCGCATGTGTTAGCGGCAAACGAAATCCTTCGCCCGCGGGCTCAGGATGACACGCCTCTGGCTGAACGAGCTAATCCGCTGGCGCGCCCGCCAGTTGCGATCGCTTGGAGGCAACGCCCGCGAGGAGCGAGTCGTAACTCTTGCTAAACGAGGCGATGCCCTCGTCTTCGAGCTGCGCGGTGACCGCGTCGATGTCGATCCCGGCGGCCGCCAGGTCTTCCATTGTCTTGTAGGCGCCGGAGAGGTCGGTATCGACCGTCCGCATGACGGTGCCGTGATCGAGGAAGGCGGCCATGGTCGGGCGCGGCATCGTATTGACCGTCTGCGGTCCGATCAGTTCGTCGACGTACATGGTGTCCGGGAAGGCGGGGTTCTTGACAGAGGTCGAGGCCCAGAGCGGGCGCTGCACGTCCGCTCCTGCCGCGGCCAGCGCGTCCCATTCTGGTCCCGAGAAGAGTCGCTCGAACGACTGGTAGGCGATCTTGGCGTTGGCGATAGCGGCCTTCCCCTTGAGCGACTCCAACCAGCCCTTCTGCGTCGCATCACTGGTGGCCGCGATCTTCTCGTCAAGCAGCTTGTCGACGAGCGTGTCGACCCGCGAGACGAAGAAGGAGGCGACCGATGCAATACGGTCGATCGGTTGTCCGGCCGCATGCCGCGCCGCGAGCGCCGCGATGTAGGCACGAGCGACCCGCTCGTAGGCGGCGACCGAGAAGAGGAGGGTGATGTTGATGTTGATCCCCTCGGTCAGCATCTGTTGGATGACCGGTACCGCTTCGACCGTCCCCGGGATCTTGACCAGCAGATTCGGCCGGTTGACGGCCGCCCAGAGGCGACGAGCGTCGTCCGCGGTGACGGCGGGGTCGCGCGCGGCGAGGGGAGAGACTTCGATCGAGACGAATCCGTCACCGCCCTCGGATGACTCATAAATCGGCCGGAAGAGATCGGCGGCGTTCTGGATATCCCGCACCGCGACGGTCTCGAAGATTGCGTGCGCGTCGAGGTCGCGCCCGAGCAGCCCCGCGATCTCCTCGTCATAGGCGGTGCCGGCGGCGATCGCCTTCTCGAAGATGGTCGGATTCGAGGTGAGCCCGCGAATGCCGATCTCCTCGATGGCGGTCCGGATGCTGCCCTCGTTGAGCATGTCGCGGGAGATGTCGTCCTGCCACGCGCTCTGACCTTCTTCCAGAAACAGCTGCTTGATGCGGTTGTCGGCCATGATGCTCCTCCTGATGGGGATTCGATAATTACTGCTCGGTAGTCTCGATTGTCGCGGCGAACTCGTCCTGACCGAGGACCCGCAGGGCGGTCGCCGCGACCCGCTGCGGGGTGAACCCGAAGTGCTTCAACACTTCGCCGCCCGAGCCCGACGCGCCATAGCGGTCGATACCGACCACGGCGCCGTGCTCGCCGACGAAGCGCTCCCAGCCGAGCGTGGCACCCGCCTCGACGGCGACGCGCGGTGTCCCGATTGGGCCGAGGACGCGCTCGCGATACGCATCGTCCTTGTGAGCAAAAAGCTCCCATGAAGGCATGCTGACGACCCGAGCGCGGAGGCCCCGCTCCGCGAGCAGCGCGGCGGCGCGCACGGCGAGGTCGACTTCCGATCCGGTGCCAATCAGGACGACGTCCGGATCTCCTGCCGCGTCAGAGATGATGTAGGCGCCGTCGGCGACCGTGCCCCAGGCCCCGGAGCGATCGAGCACCGGCAGGTCCTGTCGAGAGAAAACGAGCACGCAGGGACCGGCGAGAGACATCGCCACCCGCCAGGCGTCCGCGGTCTCGTTGGCGTCCGCGGGGCGAATCGTGATGAGCTTCGGGATGGCGCGCAAGCTTGCCAGCTGCTCGACCGGCTCGTGGGTCGGACCATCTTCGCCGACGGCGATGCTGTCGTGGGTGAAGAC
>JAICRA010000310.1 GCA_025937615.1 Thermomicrobiales bacterium
AGTAACGGACTTCCGGGAGAACGTGCCGCGCGCCGAAGTCATCAGCTCCACGTTCGACGAGCCGCCGGAACGTCATGTCCAGGTCGCAGAGATGGTCATCGAAAAGGCGAAGCGGCTCGTCGAATCGGGCCGGGACGTGGTGATCCTCCTCGACTCGATCACGCGACTGGCGCGGGCGCACAACGCGGTACTGCCCCAGTCGGGTCGCATCCTGTCGGGCGGACTGGACGCCACCGCAATGCAGCGACCGAAGCGGTTCTTCGGCTCGGCACGAAAGATCGAGGGTGGCGGCTCGCTCACCATTGTCGCCACGGCGCTCATCGAGACCGGTTCCAGGATGGACGAGGTGATCTTCGAGGAGTTCAAGGGTACGGGAAACATGGAGCTCGTCCTGAGCCGGGAGATCGGCAACCAGCGCATCTACCCCGCCATCGACATCCTCAAGTCTGGCACCCGGAAAGAGGAGCTGCTGCTCAACCAGGAGGAGCGGAACCGCGTCTTCCTGTTGCGGACGTTCCTCGGCGACATGCCGGCCGAGGAGGCCATCACGTTCCTCATCAAGCAGATGAAGAAGACGAAGACCAATCGGGAGTTCTTCCAGCTGATGACACAATGAGACGGGAGACGGGAGACGGGAGACGGGAGGCGGGCGACGAGGTCGACAGACACGCGTCACCCGGCACTCGTCACCCGTCCAGCATGCGCCTCCTGGCCATCGACCTCGGAGACCGGCGGATCGGCCTGGCGGTAAGCGACCCAACCGGCACGATCGCGTCGCCGGTGGGCCACCTGACACGGCGGCCCGGCAAGCGCGCTCCGGTCAATGAGATCCTGGAGCAGGCAAAGGCCCTCGAGGCGGACGGTTTTGTGGTGGGATTACCGCTCGACGAGAACGGTGACGAGACCGACCGGAGCGCCGAGGCGCGGCGCATGGCCACGTTGTTAGGCGAGCGGAGCGGGCTGCCGGTGCGCCTGGTGGACGAGCGCTTCACGACGGCCGCCGCCCAGCGCGCCATCAGGGAGATGGGTGGATCGACGCGCGGCCGAAAGGGCGACGTGGACGCCCTGGCGGCGACCATCCTGCTGCAGCATGCGCTCCAGCTCCCCGGGCAGGTACCGTGACCGCGCGGCTCGTCAGGCAGACCTTCGCCGCGGCGACGCTGGCACTCGTCGTCGGGTCCGGCTGTGGAGAGGGCGGCAACGCCCGGGTGACGGTTCCCATCGGTGCGACGATGCGCCTGGCCGCCGACTCCCTGGAGTCGGCCGGAGTGATCGGCTCGGCCAGGCTGTTCGGATTCTACGCGAAGCTCCGGGGACGGGATCGCAGCATCAAGGCCGGCACGTATATCCTGAACCGGCGGGCGTCGTGGGATGCCGTGATCGACGCCCTCGAGGAGGGGCGCGGCATTGTCTTCACGGTGACGATCCCCGAAGGGTGGGACCTCAAGACAATCGTCCCGGCTATTTCGCGGATCATGAAGCTGCCGGCGGCCGACCTCGATTCCGCTGCGCGCGACACGGCGTTGATCAGGCGCCTGGGCATTCCGACGCCATCCCTGGAAGGCTACCTGTTCCCTGAGACCTACCTGCTGCCCGAGGGGAGCGATGCGCTGCCAATCGTCAGGCGGCTGGTCGCGGAGTTCGAGCGCCGGTGGAAACCGGAGTGGGACGAGCAACTGAAGCTGCTGGGCATGACACGGCACCAGGTCGTGACGCTGGCCTCAATCATCGAGAAAGAGGCGCGCGTCGCCACCGAACGCCCCACCATTTCGGCCGTGTACCACAACCGGCTCAAGCGTGGGATGCTGCTTCAGGCGGATCCGACCGTGCTGTATGCCCTCGGCCGCCATGAAACGCGGGTGCTGTTCCGCCATCTCGAGGTCGATTCACCGTACAACACGTACCGGAACGTCGGGCTTCCCCCCGGGCCGATCGCATCGCCGGGGAGCGCCAGCATCGAGGCCGCGCTCTTCCCCGCGGACGTACCCTACCTCTACTTCGTGGCCCATCCCGACGGGCATCACGAGTTCCGGGCCACGCTGCGGGAGCATAACGAGGCCGTCCGCCAGATGCGGTTGCTCCGGCGCCAGGCACAGCGCGCCGCCGCGCGTCCGTGACCGAATCGGCCACGGTCTCTCAACGTGGCGCCCAGCGCTGGCAGCGAGGGCATCCGTGGATCTTCAGGAGCGACGTTCGCACGCGTCCCTCGGTTCCGGCCGGTACCGTGCGGGTCCGCGATGACCGGGGGAAGTGGCTGGGGGTCGCGCTGTGGAGCCCCGCATCGGAGATCTCGCTTCGCCTGCTCGACCTGGATCCGGATGCAGTTATCGATGCCGGCTGGTGGAACGACAGGCTGTCA
>JAICRA010000087.1 GCA_025937615.1 Thermomicrobiales bacterium
AATCACCAGTGAAAAAGAGTGCGCCGGGTACGCGCACCGGCAGGAAGACGGTGTTGCCGGGTTTGACGTCCGGCACGTCCATGTTCCCGCCATGGTCGAACGGAGTCAGTGCCGATAGCGCCTCGAGTTCTGGGGCGGTGCCGATGGTGCCCATGAAGGGCCGCCAGGGGAAACGCAACCGCTCGTTGTGGGTGAGCCACCCATCCGCGATCTGGTACAGCCAGACTTTTTCAGGCAAGGGGTCTTGCAGCATACGGGTCAGCTTGGTGCTGGTCAGCCCGCCGAAGAAGGGGACGAAGACGCTGACCGCCCAATCGCGAGTCGGCTCGATGCTCTCGATTTTCACAGCCAGGGTGTCGCCTGGCTCGGCACCTTCGACGTAAATCGGACCGGTCTGCGGATTGAGGTAGGCGCCGAGGATCTGCGAGGGTTGGTCGTTTGGTTTGGTGATCTGGCTCTCGAAGGCGTCGTCGGTATAGATGGCAACTGTCTCGCCCGGTTGGACAGTGGCGATCGGGTCGACGTAGCGGCTGAAGACGTAGTGATAGGGACCCTGCTGCCGAATCTCCCGCATGGCGCCCTTCCTCCCCTACACGGCGAGATAGCGGATGAGTGCGTTCTGGTTCGTCACCTCAGCACCGCTCAGCTCGGCACGGACCTGCCCCTTATCCATCACGTAGCCCCGCTGGGCCAGGTTCATGACCAACTCGATGTTTTGCTCGACAAAGAGCACCGTCGTGCCCAGCTCGGAGTTGATCCGTTTGATGTCGTCGCCGATCTGCTGCACGAGGTTCGGTTGCAACCCCTCTGACGGCTCGTCGAGAAGCATTAAAGTGGGCTGCCCGATCAGAACCCGGCCGATCGCCAGCATCGCCTGTTCGCCGCCGCTGAGGGTGCCTGCACGCTGGTCGCGCCGCTCGGCAAGGCGGGGAAAGTACTGATAGGCGATGTCGAGCGGCCGCTCTCCCCCGGCTCGGGCGTTGATCAACTCGCCCATCTCGAGATTCTCCGCGACGCTCAGACCGGGGAAGATACCGCGTCCCTGAGGGAAATACCCCATTCCTCCCTGCGCCCGGTCGTTGGCCGGCGCCGTTGAGACGTCTCTCCCGGCGAAATGGATCGCGCCGTGCGCCAGCGGGAGGAGCCCGATGATCGCCTGCATCAAGGTAGTCTTTCCGACCCCATTGCGCCCAACGATGGCGACGATCTCGCCAGACCCAACGGCAAGGTTGACGTCGCGCACAATCATTGTCCGTCCGTAGCCGGCGGTGATCTGGGAAACGCTGAGCATCGAAGAACCTCCGGCCGTCGCAAGTGGGGCCGGATGAGGATCGATCAACGATCGTGGACGGGAACTAGGTGCGGCCAAGGTAGATATCCATTACGCCTTGGTTGGCCTCGATCTCGGCGATTGTGCCCTCCGCGAAGACGCGCCCCAGGTTCATCACCGTGATTGTCCGCGCGATCTGGCGGACGAAGGTCATGTCGTGCTCGATGACCATGATCGTGACTCCATCCGCGTTGAGCGACTCTACGAGGCGCGCCGTCGCCTCGGTCTCTCCCGGCCCCATCCCCGCTGTCGGCTCATCAAGGAGGAGGAGCTTCGGGTTGACCGAGAGGGCCATCCCGATCTCCAGCCACTGCTGCTGGCCGTGGGAGAGATTCTTCGCCAATTCCCGCTCCAACCCTGTCAGGCCGACGCGCGCGATCAGGCGGTCGATCGCCTCCTCCATCTGCCCGCTCTTGACATGGTATTGCGCGGCTACGCGCATGTTGTCGTGGACAGAGAGTTCGGGATAAATGCCGGGGACCTGCATTTTGACGCTCAATCCTTGTCGGGCACGGCGCCACCTCGGCCAGCGGTCGATGACGGCGCCGTCGAAGGTAATCGTGCCAGTCGTCGGGCGCTCGAAGCCAATGATCAACTTGAAGACGGTGCTCTTGCCGGCGCCGTTAGGGCCGATCAGGCAGCGCAACTCGCCGTGACGGACGGCCAGATTGAGGTCGGAGACCGCCCGCAGCCCGCCGAAGCGTTTCGAGACATCCTTGAGGACGAGCAGCGGTCCTTTCGGGGCGACCGGATCGGTCACGTCAGCTCACCTGGGCGCGGGCCGGGCGCCACGTCGCCCGCCTCCCGAGCAGGTGCTACGGCCGAGCGCCGGAAGAGCCAGCGGTCGATCGCGTTGAAGGCTGCAGCCATGAAGCCCTCCGGGACGAAGAGGACGGCCAGGAGCGCTAACAGCCCAAAGATGACAAGCGCGTACTCTGGAGCCGTGGAAGCCAGCGACTGCGAGAGCTTCATCAGGATCATCGATGAGATCATTGCCGCCGTGAGACTACGCCGGCCACCGATGGCGACGTAGATGACCGGGGTAATGGCGGCGGTCAGCCCCATCGACGAGGGATCGATGTAGCTCCCCCAGGAGGCGTAGAGGACGCCGCTTAGCGCAGCGATGCACCCGGCGAGACCGAAAACCTGGACTTGCATCAGCCGGACGTTGTAGCCAAAAGTCTCGGTGCGCGGCCGATTCTCCTGGAGGGCGAGCAGACCGTATCCCCAGCGGGAGGCGGCCAGCCAGCGCAGGAGGAGATAAATCCCGATCAGGAAGACGAAATAGAGGTAGTAGAGCGGCCGGCCGAAAAGTGGCATGTCGCCGACGCTGATTTGGGGCACGTACATCCCGTTGTACCCGTTCAGCCGGGCCTCGCCGACCATCCACTCGTCGCCCGCGGTCTGAGCCATAAACGTCTGCAGCACGAGGGTCAACGCTAGCGTCGTCAGGCCGACAAAGACGTCGTTGATGCCGCCGTAGAACATGAACCAGCCGAGAACAGCGGCGACGATCCCGCCACCCAGCACCCCGACCAAAATGCCGATCCAGGTTGCCCCGGAACCGAGCACGTTGAGGGTGTAGATGCCGTAGAGATAACCGCCGATTCCAAAGAACGCCGTCTGCCCGAAGCTCAGGATTCCGGCTTTGCCCCAGATCATGGCCAGGCTGAGCGGTATCAGCGTTATCGCCATGAAGTAGGCGGTATTGAGAAGGCTGAATTCGTCAGTCGTTATCGGGTAGACGAGCAAGAAGAGGAAGAAGATAACGAAGGCGACGTTCTCCGCGGTCAGGAGTGAAGCGCCCCGTCTCATCGAGTGGACCTCGACTCAATCGGCCGCATCCGCCAGCGGTCGATCAATCCGGTAACGCCTTGCGGAAGGACCCGAATGACGATGATGGTGGCCAGGAGGAGTCCCACTCGGGCAATGTAGAGCCCGTACTCCGTGCCGAGCGTGGCGGCGATGCCGCCGAGGAGAGCGGCGGCGATCGGCGTCCCGATCAAGGCGTTCGCCCCGCCGACGATGACGGTGACGAACGCTTCGACAATGTAGTTGGTGCCGAAGAAGGGGACGATCGTCGCTGTCGGCGCGAACAACCCCCCGGCCAGTCCGGCGAGCGCGCTGCCGAGCGCGAAGGTCACCGTATACATCCGGGCGGTGTCGACGCCCAGCGCCCGGGCGATGGGGGCATTTTGGATTGTGGCACGAGCGCGCAGCCCGTACCTGGTCTTCATGAACAATAGGTAGAGGAAGACGATCAGCGCCAGCGAGACGACCCCGAGAAAGACCCGATACCAGGCATAACTCGTCTGACCGATGGCGAACGAGCCGAACGGCGATGAGACACCCTGCATCGAGGGCCCCGTCAGGATCAGCATGCCCTGACTCATGATGAGTCCGACCGCCCAGGTCGCCGCCACTGAGTCGAGGAGACGGCCGTAGAGCCGGCGTACAACCAGGATCTCGACGACTGCCCCGAAGAGCGCCACGCCGAGGGCGGCGAGAGGAACGGCGACGATGAGGGGCACGCCGTGAGTAGCCACAATCGTTGTGATGTAGGCGCCGAGCATCATGAACTCGCCGTGAGCGAGGTTGATGACACCCATCATGCCAAATATGACGGCCAGGCCGATGGCGGAGAGGAAGAGAAAGGAGAAGCTGACCTCGAACTGATAGAAGGCATTGAAGACACCGTTGAGCACGGCTTGCTCCAAGAAGTCGGTGGTCGGAGGTCGAAAGTAGGACGAGCCGCGGGCGACGAAGACGTCATCCCTACCCGGCGTCTTCTTCCTTCACTTCCGACCTCCAACTTTCGTCTTACGACGGCTCGTACTGGGTGTTGTCCGGCTTCTCGGGGAGGTTGCAGCCCATATCCTTCGACAGCCAGTCCGGCCGGACCGCCTCAAATGTGTCGTCAAGAATGATGTTGTGCTCCTCGTCAGCGTGGACCAGGTAGATGTTGCGGATCGTGTGGTGTGTGGCCGGATCGATCGTCACCGGGCCGGCTGGCCCCTCGAAGGTGATGTTCGTCTCCAGCGCCTGGCGGACGGCGTCTTTCTCCGTCGTGCCGGCCAGCTCGGCTGCCATCGCGTAGAGGTTGATCCCCTCGAACTCAGCGGCGGCCTCCATGCCGACGTATTCAGCGTCGGGATACAGGGCACGGATGCGGTCCGGGAAGTCAGTGCCGAGGTCCTCCGCCAGTTCTTCCATGAAGTTGACCGTCACATACATGTTGTTGAGCGCCGGCGGCGGGAAGCGCAGGTGCTCATACCCCTGTCCCATGTTGATCGTCGTTGCCATCGGCAACTGCATGCCGGCTGCGTTCTTCTGCTCGTAGAAGGAGGACTGCTTGATCCCGACGAGGAGGACGACCAACACGTCCGGCGCCGCGTTCTGGATGTTGGTGATCGAGGTGCTGAACTGGGAGACGTCGAGCGGGATAAACTCCTCGCCGATGATCTCCCCACCCTGTGCCTCGACAGTGACCTTGAACCAGTCGGCGGTCAACTGGCCGAAGTTGTAATCGGCGGCAATCGTGTAAAAGCGGTTGCCGAACAGCTCCATCACGGCCGGCACGAAAGGCACGACCTGGTGATCGGGTACGCAACCAGTGGGGAAAACCCAGGAGTCGCAGACGCCTCCCTCATACTGGTTGTTGTAAAAGTAGAGCATCTTGTTCTGGTCGACGATCGGACGGATTGCCTCGCGCGAGGCGGAGGTGAACCCGGCGTGCAAGACGTCAACTTTGTCCTGCAGGATGAGCTTGCGCGCCATCTCCTGATAGCGCCGGTTGTCCGACTGCGCGTCCTCAGCGACAAGCACCACCTCGCGACCGAGAATGCCATCCGCGTCGTTGAGTTCCTTCACGGCGAGGTTCGCGGCGTTGAACTTCTGGACGCCGACGACTGAGAAGTCGCCAGTCCGGTCGCCGAGCCAGCCGATCTTGACCGGCCCCTCGTCCTGCGCGAGGGCGTATTTGGTGTCGATCTGTGACGCGAGCGCCAGCGCTCCCGCCGTGAGCGCCGAGTCCCGAACGAGACGGCGGCGTGAAACCTTGTGCTCTGTTGCCGCCGAAACCTTGTCCGAGCTAACCATGGTCCAGACCTCCATTCCGAGTTCCGACCGAGACCCAACCGCCGCACCGCGCGACGGCGCACCGCCTCCGTCACGCGCGAACCCGCGGGTCCTGACGGGCCTTCTGTCTGACGTGCGTTCCGATAGAACGCCTCGCCGATAGCCCGGGACTGTTTCGCTCTAGCGGAGGCTCAGCACGGGCAGGCTATCAAACGCTTCACATCCTGTCCAACCGGTTTTTCGACGCACACCCTGATGAGTCATCGCGCTGCGGTTGGAGCGACGGGACCCGAAGAATGCCTCGTATCAACTTCAGCCGGTCAATCTGATGATTGAGGATCAGCGGGCTTAGAGCGGCGCGCCAACAATGTCATCCACATAAGCGAGGAATCAGGTCACCGCGATGGACGCGGGCGAGGAACGACGAGATTCCTCCCGCAATTTCGTCCGCATGACACATTCACCGCATGACGCAGAGTGCGCGGCGCGCTCTACACCACAATGTTGATCAATCGCCCCGGTACGTAGATCACCTTGCGCGGCTCGCGGCCAGCGATGGCTTCAGTGATCTTGGGCTGAGTCAGGACACGCGCTCGCGCATCGGCTTCAGGGACATCGACCGGCAGTAGCAGGCGGTCGCGCACCTTGCCGTTGACCTGGACCACGACTTCGACGGCGTCGTCCTGGGTCAGGGCCGGGTCATAGTCCGGCCAGCTCTGGTGGTGGACGGAGTAGGGCATGCCCAGGCGCTCCCACAGCTCTTCGGCGACGTAGGGGGTGCTGGGCGCCATCAGCAGCACGAGGGTCTCCAGCGCCTCTCGCCAGTCGCGGGTGTGGATCAGCGCGGTCTCCCGCAGCTTCATCAGCTCGTTCACGTACTCGATCAAGGCGGCGACCATCGTGTTGAACTGGAACTCGTCGAGGTCGGTCGTCACTCGCCGGATCGTCTTGGCGCGCAGGCGGCGCAATGGAGTGGTCTCAGCCTCCGGCAGCGGCTGGTCGAACGGCCCGGCGCCGGTCTCCGTTACCAGGCCGTAAGCGCGCCGGATGAAGCGCTCCATGCCGGCGATACCGCGCGAGTTCCAGGGTCCACCCTGATCCCAGGGACCCAGATACATCAGGTGCAGCCGCAGGGCGTCCGCGCCGTGCTGGGCGACCAGCTCATCCGGGACGATCTGAGTACCCCGGCTCTTGCTCATCTTGGTCCCCTCTTCGGCCAGAATCATGCCCTGGTTGCGGAGGCGCAGGAACGGCTCCCCGTGCTCGATCAGCCCCAGATCGCGGATCACCTTGGTGAAAAAGCGAGCGTAGAGCAGGTGGAGAATGGCGTGCTCGATACC
>JAICRA010000011.1 GCA_025937615.1 Thermomicrobiales bacterium
CGTGGTTATGCGGTTTTCTCTGGTGAGCCGCGAAGGACTCGAACCTTCAACCAGCTGATTAAGAGTCAGCTGCTCTGCCAATTGAGCTAGCGGCCCGATGAAGGAAGCATAGCAAGTCGGCAAAATCGGTGTCAATCATGCGGCGGTGGCTCCTGCGGGCTCCAGGCTCGGTCGCCGGCCCGCCCAGGTTTCGGAACGCTCATAAGCGTCGGCAATGCGAAGGATCGTCGCCTCGGCAAATGCCGGACCCAGGATCTGGAGCGAAACCGGGAGGCCGTCACTGAACCCGCATGGGATGGCAACTCCTGGAATGCCCGCCATGTTGGCCGGGATCGTGAAGACATCAGCCAGATACATTTGATACGGATCATCCGTCCGCGCGCCGAGCGGGAACGCCACGGTTGGGGAGGTGGGCGCTACAATCGCGTCGACCTTTGACCACGCTTCGTCAAAATCCCGCTTGATCAGAGTTCGGACCTTTTGTGCCTTGACGTAATACGCGTCATAGTAGCCAGAGCTGAGCGCGTAGGTGCCGAGCATGATGCGGCGCTTGACCTCCGGGCCGAACCCTTCGCCGCGTGTTCGCTCATAGGTTTCGCGCAGCGTCGGCGCCTCGATCGCCAGCCCGTATTTGACGCCGTCGTAACGGGCAAGATTGGCGCTTGCCTCAGCTGGCGCCGTGATGTAGTACGTCGGCAGCGCGTACTCGGTGTGCGGCAGATTCACCTCGACCAGCTCGGCCCCGAGAGAGCGAAGGCGTTCAGTTGCCCGGTACATCGCATCAGCGACACCAGGCTCCATTCCCTCCACGCTGTATTCTGCGGCCACCCCGATCTTCATTCCGGATATATCGCCAGTGAGAGCTGATCGATAGTCGGGAACTGCCTCGCGGGATGAGGTTGAATCCTGGGGATCATGTCCCGCGATCGCCTGCAGCGTGATCGCCGCGTCTTCGACCGTTCGCGCGAACGGACCAATTTGATCCAGACTCGAGGCGAAGGCCATGAGCCCAAGGCGCGAGACGCGCCCGTACGTCGGCTTCAGACCGACGACGCCACAGAATCCAGCCGGCTGGCGAATTGATCCTCCGGTATCGGAACCCAAGCTGACCGCGGCGAGGCTCGCAGACACAGCCGCCGCGGGGCCGCCGCTGCTCCCTCCCGGAACGCGGTCGGTACTCCAGGGATTGCGCACTGGTTTGAACGCGGAGTTCTCGTTCGACGAGCCCATCGCGAACTCGTCCGTGTTGGCCTTCCCGAGAAACACCGCGCCCTGTTCGCGAAGACGCCGCACAACGGTCGCGTCGTATGGTGGACGAAATCCCTCGAGAATGCGCGATCCGGCAGTCGTCGGAGCGTCGATGGTGCAAAGTACGTCCTTGAGCGCGACGGGGATACCGGTCAATGGCAACGCGTCGCCTGCGGACAGGCGGCGGTCGGCGGCGGCAGCCTGGGCTAGGGCCACATCGCGCATGACATGCAGGTAGGCACCGAGTTCAGCGTCAAATTGATCAATACGCTCGAGGTAGGCCTCGGCGAGTTCAACCGCCGAGATTTCCCGCGAGTCGAGGGCTCGCCTCGCTTCGGCCGCGGTGAGCTCCGCGCAATTGAGGAGTGGGTCAAGCACCGCTAGGCGTCCTCGAGAGGAGCACCGAGAATCGCATCGACCTCGAAGTAGCCATCGGCTTGCCGCGGCGCATTTTCGAGCACTGCCTGACGAGGAAGCGAACCCGTGACCACGTCCGGTCGCATCACATTCGTCATGGCCGTCACTTGCGCGGTCGGCGGGATCGCATTCGTGTCGAGTCTATCGATCGCTTCGATATGCCCCAGAATCGAGGAAAGTTGATCTTGCAGTCGAGTTATCTCGTCGTCACTCAGCCCGAGTCGCGCAAGTTCCGCCACGTACTCAACTTCTTCTCGCGTCAGTGGCATGGTCCCGAATCCGACACTCAATCCTCAAAGGCAAGCGGCCAACTCCTATCCACGGCGACGATCGATGGAGTCTATCATGACCCCTTTCCTGTTGTAGACTGGCCAGGTCGCGAACCCGCCACAATGCCCCCAGGCTGATTCTCTTCGCTGGGAACCGTTGGTGACTCACGCCGCCGCCTGCGGCGAGCGCCGTGGGTATTGACGACAATGGTCGCGCGACCTTGGAACGGGACGAATCTGCTCGTCTTCTTGACTGGAGCCTATGAACCGTACTCACGGTAAAGGTTCCGCGTGCCTCGTCGCACTCGTTGCTGGTTTCTTGCTGGTAGGTTGTGCGGAAGAGGATGCCGGTCCCCAATTTGCGACTGACCCCAGGCCCACGCGCGCTCCTACAGAGGCCGTCACCTCACCGTCCCCAGCGCTTCTTCCAACAGCAGAGTCAGCGGCAACCCCGGTGGCAACCCCTGCCTCCTTCACAGATCTTCTTGCGGTTCGTGGCGCCGCGTCCGTTGTCCATGTTGTTTCCCGCAATGTCGTCTGGTCGATCGCCGGCGACGGGGAGGCGACCCAACTCTTCGAGGCGCCGGATGATTCCACCATCGTCGCCACGGATTCGTCACCCGACGGGCAAGAGGTTGCGATCCTCCTGGAGGAAAAGTCAGCCGAGCGCCCGACGGCGCAAGTCGTCATCGTCGATTCAGCCGGATCAATTGTCGGTCAGTTCGGCGCTCCCGTCGGGTCCTCGGCTACTCCGGTCCCCGAAGCCGGCGGTATCTCGCAATCGATTGACTGGTCCCCGCAAGGGGATCGAGTTCTCGCACAGCTCGAAACCGGGGAAGTGATCGAGATCCTCGTCGATGGCGGCGAACCGCCGATCGCACTCGACTTCGCCGGTGCGGGTGGCACAGTGATTGAGCCCGCCTGGTCTCCTACTGGGCAAAGCATTGGGTTCATCTCGGAGAGCGAAGACGACGACATGCGATCCTTGTGAATCCTCGACATCGGAACGGGCGAAATCAGGACCGTCGTTACCCCGCTTTTGGGACGGCTTGTCGTGGACTTCGCCTGGTTGCCCGACGGCGTGTCCCTGCTGTTCACCGAAGGCGGCGGGCCAGGCAGCGCGATCACCGGAATCGACCTGTGGCGGGTCGACGACAGCGGCGAGAATCGTGAGTTGGTCGCCAGCGCAGGAACGGTGGCCCCCGTTGCCAGGATCGCCAAACTAAGTCCGTCACCGGATGGCCGAAGCGTGGCGTATGCGGTGCTTGTCCCAGGGGCCGGAGGCCCCGCAGCCGACAGCGTGTGGGTGCGGAGCCTTGCGTCGGGCATTGGCTTCCGCATCGCATTGCCCTCGGTTGCGTCCATTGAAGACATTTGGTGGACCGAGGAGGGACTCGTAGTCTCGGTCGTCACTGGTCCAACAGCGCAGGGGCGGCCTCCGACTCGAGCACTTCTTCAGGTTCAACGGGACGGGGCGATAGGCGCCCTGTGGGCGGAGCCCGCCGCCGCTCCGGCAGCCGCTACGCCGGAAGGACCTGCTGGCTCACCCTAATTGTCGGCGGCCGGCGCTGTTCGATCCGAGCCTTCCGGCTCGCGAATCTCTTCGGCGTCAAAGATGTTCATTGCGGCACGAATGCGGACCCGTGCTCGTTCTTCCTCATCCACACTCAGGGTGTCATCTGTTTGAGGTGGGGCCGATTCCCGAACCTCTAGCGCTGCGGGCGTTTCCCGAATTTCTATCGGCGCACTTTGTGCAGGTGACCCGACCATTTCACTACGGAGGATGCATTGCAGCGAAATATCTCTGCCAAGAAGGCGCGAGAGCACGCCCCCTACTGTCTCACGCACATCGTCGCTGTTGAGTTTGTCACGGTGAAATGGGTATGGCACCGCCAGTGTTATCTGGTTGCCTGAAATGGCAACTGGATCGACTTCGCTCAGGAGCGCCTCGATCCGCCGGTTCAATGCTTTGACATCCGCACGCACGCTCGGCCACAGCTCCGCGATCTGTTCGATGTCGAAGGAACGATTGTCAGCCGCGCCACCGTTCGCGGCCGCTTCGGGGACTTGCATTGATCGGAGCGGCGTAATCGCCGCTGGTTCACTTTGGCTGGAACGTGCTGGTTCTCGCGACGAGACCTCGCGGATCGGCGATGGGCCGCGCACGCGGTCCCTCAAGGAAGTGGGAGGTGCTGGGGGCGAGGCCGTCGAGTCGAAACGTGCCTCCCCGACCGGTCGCTCGTTGGACTGCGAACCGGTGGACTCCGCTGCGGCGAGCGCCACCGCTTCGACAACGGCGACTTCGAGAGGGAGTTGGGGATAAGGTGCGTGCTTGATGCTGAAGTCGATCTCGCTAAACCGCCGTGCCAGTGCGGCCAGCTCCGCGAGAGAGAACATTCTCGCCAGTTCGCGCGCACGGGAGTCCGCCTCGCCTGTGCCGGCAGACCGTTCCAGCAGGAGCAGTCGTAGATAGGCCAGAAGTTGCCGGTTGAGCTGACGCGGGTCTTCTCCATCGTCGACGGCGTCCTGAACGACGCGTAGAGCCGAGCCGACGTCCCGTCGCCCAATCGCTTCGACAAGTGCTTCAAGGCGATCGTTCCTGCTCAAACCGAGCGCGGCATTGACGTCCGCGACGGTGATCGAGGCGGAGGCCGATTGCTCGCGCGACATTGTCATGCCCAACGCCAATCGCTCGAACAGACCAAGAGCATCGCGCAAGCTACCGGTGGCGTGACGGGCAATCAATCGAAGCGCATCGTCGTCGACTGAAATGCCTTCGAGAGCCGCGACGGTCTGCAACCGGCGAACGATATCGTCAACGCTCACGCGCCGAAATTCGAACCTCTGGCAGCGGGAGACAATCGTCGGTAGGAGTTCCTCGGGATCGGTGGTCGCGAGGATGAAACGGGTATGGGCCGGCGGTTCTTCCAGAGTCTTGAGGAAGGCATTGGCTGCCGCGCCGGTGATCTGGTGCGATTCATCGATGATGTAGACCTTCGAACGTAGCTGCGCGGGTGCGTAGCGGACGCGCTCCCGCAGATCCCGGATGTCGTCGATGCCGCGATTGCTTGCGGCGTCAATCTCGATGAAGTCAGGCGACGCCCCTGAATTGATGGCTTGGCAGTTCTCGCACATGTTGCAGGGGCGCTGGTTCGGGTCGTCATGGAGGCAATTGATCGCTTTCGCGAGCACTCTGGCCGTCGTCGTCTTCCCCGTCCCGCGGGGGCCGCTGAAGAGATAGGCGTGGGCAACCTTGTTCAATCGGACCGCGTTCTGCAAGGTGCGGATGATGTGCTCTTGACCGACCAACTCGTCGCTGTCGAACGACTGCGGGCGGTACTTTCGATACAGCGACGAAGTGGACGCGGCATCCGCTCTTCGTGGCGCGATCGTTTCGGCAGTGGTGGCGGCCAGGCCCTCGTCGCTGTCACTGTCGCCGAAGAGCGACGGCACCGTCATGCGGAATCTCCTCTAGAACATGGCTGGATCTGGGAAATGGATCGATTCATCTGTGTCCGTACAGGAGTATAGTCGACGCAGTTTGCGATTTTTCTCCCGGTTCTAAGTCGCGGCCGGTTGAGGACCTGCGTCTTGGGCACTCTCTATATCGTGGCAACGCCAATTGGCAATCTGGACGACCTCTCGCCAAGGGCCGCTCGAGTCTTGCGCGAAGTCGACCTCATCGCGGCTGAGGATACTCGCCATAGCCGCCGCTTGTTCACGCATTTCGAGATCAAGACGCCTACCGTGAGCTACCACGAGCACAACCAGCGCAGTCGACGCGAGTTACTGCTCGCAGCGTTGGCAGCAGGTGACGTGGCATTGATCACGGACGCGGGAACGCCCGGAATTTCCGACCCCGGGGCCGACCTCGTCGCGGCCGCGCTCGCCGCCGGCTATAGAGTGTCACCGATTCCGGGAGCCTCGGCCCTGGCGGCCGCGGTCAGCGCGTCAGGACTGATCGACGGTCCCTTTCTGACGCTTGGATTCCTGCCCAGAGTGCGAGGAGAGCGTCTGCGGTTGATTGCCCGTGCCGCGACGGCTGGCTTCCCGCTCGTCATATTCGAATCCGCGCGGCGCCTGAGGCTCACACTGCAGGAGTTGTCGGAGACTCTTGGCGACCGAAGTGCCGTGATTTTTCGCGAGCTGACGAAATTTCATGAGGACGTGCGCGCCGGCACATTGAACTCGCTGAGTCATTGGGCTGAGGAGGCCAGCCCGCGGGGCGAGATCGTTTTGATCGTCGCGGCCTCACCTGACACCGCCGCAGCGGAGGATGATGTCCATGCGGTAGTGCGGACCCTGCGGCGATCCGGCCTCAGCGCCAGCCAGACCGCGCGGGAGGCAGCGTCGATTACGGGTCTGCCCCGGTCTGAACTCTACAAGCTCGCAATGGCCATTGATGTCCCCGGGTCAGTCGGGTTGAAAAGCCAGCTTCCGTTGCCGGATCAAAATGCTTTGCAAGATCCCCTCGGCAATCAAGAAGGTCCAGAGCGACGAGAGCCCGGAGCTGACGAACGGTAACGTGATGCCTGTCACTGGCATCAGGCCCACGTTCATACCGATGTTGACGAACGCCTGGAAGAACAGCATGCCGGTGATGCCGATTGCCAACGCTTGACCCAGACCGTCCCGAGCGACCTCCGACACGTGAAGGCATCGCCAGAGCAGAATCGCGAACATCAGCATCAGGGCGAGCATGCCGATAAAACCAAACATGCCGCTCGCATGCGCGAAAATAAAGTCAGATTCGCGGACCTTCAGTAATCCGAGTTGGCTCTGCGTTCCCCCTTCAATGCCGAAGCCACGCCACCCACCGGAACCGATGCTAATGCGGGCCTGGATCAAGTTAAAACCGTCGCCGCGCGCATCGGCCTCCGGGTTGAGAAAGATGGTCCAGCGCCGCCGCTGGTATTCGGCTAGTAAAAACTCCCAGGCGATCAACACGGTTAGTGGCGCTGCGGCGCCGAGCGCGACCCAATAGCGCCTTCGCGTCTGCGCAAGGGCCAGGACAGACACCCAGATGACAGCATAGACGAGGCTTGTCCCGAGGTCGGGCTGGCGAAAGACCAGCACCATCGGCACGAGCGCGATCAGGAGGGAGACAACAAAATTGCCAAGCTCTCGCATGGCCGGTCCGCGCGACGCCACGAATGATGACAAAGCCAGTAATGTCGCGATCTTTCCGAATTCCGAAGGCTGAATCGTCGTAAAGCCAAGGTCGAACCACCTTCGCGACCCAGCGATCTCTACTCCAATGCCAGGGACGAGTACCAGCGCGAGCGCGATCATCGACGCGCCGTAGATTGCCCAGGAAAGGGAACCGAGAATGCGGTAGTCGATGCTGGCGACGATCAGCATGAGGGCGAGCCCAAGCGAACCGTATAGTGCCTGCCGAACTCCGAGATTGGATGGGACCAGCGGACCGCCGCCGTCAGCGCTGTAGATGGTGATGGCGCTGAAACCCATCAGCACGAGGGTCGTCAGCAGGATATAGAAGTCGAAGTCCTTCCAGCCCCGTCCGAGTCGGTTCAACGTCGTTCTCTCTCCTGCCGCGTCTTGCTCGCTACGTGGCGTCTAGAGCACGGAGACATCGTTGATCGTGATATGAAACGCATAACCAAGCGCTTCGGCGGCTCGCCTCGACATAAGCATGCGGGGCAGAAAGATCTCGAAATAGTGCATCACCGGCGCGATCGAGGTGTCAATCTCCAGCTCGAGTGTGACTGACTTCGCGTCGGGATCCACTCGCAGCCGGGACGATGTGGCGGCGAAATTGACTCTGTCATGCTGATCGAAGGTAGTCGGATCGGGGTTGCGGACGCGAGATCGATGGACATCAGCCTTATCGGCCAGGATCAGGACGGCGGAGACGGCATGCACCGGCTCGCCGATGCGCCCCTCGTCTTCATGCGAACCGATCGCGCCCATCACCATCGCCGCGTCTTCTGGCGTCGCGCCGAGCCTGCGCAGGATTTCATGGGCGAGTAGCGCACCCGTACGGGCATGATCCAGGCGGCTGACGACATTACCGATGTCGTGAAGATAGCCAGCAATCGCCGCAAGTTCTTGCTGCCGGCGGTCGAAACCCATCCGCTTCAGAATGTTACGCGCGATGTTAGCCACTAGGCCGACATGACGGAATCCGTGCTCGGTATAACCAATGACCCCGAGATTGCGATTCGCGTTCCGGATGAATGCCTGCACTTCCGGATCAGATTTCACCATGTCCAAGCTGACGGATGCTTTGCCACCACTCGTCTGGCCATCTCTCGAAGCACTGAACGGATCGACGTCATCGCTGTCGACCGGGCCCGGGCCAGGGCGTGGGCTTCTGGGGATGGCAATTTCAGGTGCTTCTGCCATGCGCGCTTATCCGGGTGGGGTTCGAACTTACTGTCCTCAGCGAGTATAAGGAGAAGTCTCGGTGTAGAACTTCGCGGGGCGTCCCACCGGGTCGGGAACGCGGCAATCGGCATATTCTCGGCATGATCATCGTGCTATGCTTCGCCCGTTCCACGTGCCCGGCGCTGGCCTCGTCTTCCCGCCATAATCAGGTGGTTCCAAGGAATGGGTGGAGAACTCGACGCGGAGCGGATTCAAGTCGATGCAGTCGGTGAACCCGGCGATCGCCGTTTCAGGCTCCTGTCGATCGTCAATGGCCAAACCTACGTAGTCTGGATGGAGAAGCAGCAGGTTCACGCTCTGGGATTGGCGCTCGAACAAATGCTTGCCCGGCTTCCAGACGCGGGACCTGTGCTTCCCGCAGCGCCGGTCGTTCCCGAGTTCGACCTGGAAACCCGAAAGCAGTTTCGGGTCGGTCGGATGGAACTGGGCTATGACGACGACGAAGACCGCATCGTGATCGTTGCCCACGACCTGAACGGCTCGGAAGAAAACGATGCGGCATTCGCATGCCGCATGACGCGGGCGCAAGCTCGGGATCTAAGTGCGGAATCGGCAGCGGTGGTCGCCGCCGGTCGTCCCCGGTGCACGATGTGCGGGGAGCCGATGGGGCCTGGCCCGCATGTCTGCCCGCAGCAGAACGGTCACTTTCGCCACGATCTGGAAGCCGTCGAAGACGCCGAAGATGTCTAAAGATTGCGAATTTTCAGTTCTGGTGCGGCCAGCGGATTGACAAAGAATCGTCACATGCCATACGATTCACGACGCTGGTGGATAATCCGCCTAAAGTGTGGTGCAGGATCGATGAGATCTTCATTTGCAAGCATCATCATTTCCTCGGTAGCGGGCCTCGTACTTACGGGGCTCCCGGTAGGGGGCCGCGTGCGCTAAGGGGGGCCATCAAGTCGGCGGAAGCCGAAAACAATGTAGACGAGTTTCTGGATCGGCCTCCCACCAGTGGGAGGCCATTTTGATGTCAAGGATCAAGGGCATGATTGTGAGAAGTGCGGGGACCCGGATGTACCGGTCGGTAACCTAGGGACGGGGTCAGTGATGGCAGGGACCGGGACCACAACGGCGTGGACATCGCCGGACCGAACGAGCTCCGGACGTGGAAAAAAGGAACGGCCGGTGCTGACGGGGTCGCAAATCGTTTGCCGGGCGCTCGAGGACGAAGGCGTGGATACGGTTTTCGGCTACCCCGGCGGTGCGGTGATCCCGCTGTACGATGCGTTGCCAGGAGCCGGGTTTCACCATGTCCTGGTCCGGTTCGAGCAATGGGCGGCGCTCGCGGCCGAAGGGTACGCGCGTGCGACTGGCAAGCCTGGCGTTTGCCTCGCCACGTCGGGTCCGGGCGCGACCAACCTGGTCACCGGGCTCGCCGATGCCATGCTTGACTCGGTCCCAATTGTCGCCATCACCGGACAGGTGATCCAACCACTCATCGGCCGCGATGCCTTCCAGGAAGTCGACATTACGGGCATCACTTTGCCGGTCACGAAGCACAATTATCTGGTCAATCGCATTCAGGACCTGGCTCCGACATTCAAAGAGGCGTTCCACCTGGCCACAACCGGCCGGCCGGGACCGGTGCTGATCGACATCCCGAAAACTCTCTTCCTCCAAAAACATGAGTACGAGTATCCCGAAACCGTGTCCCGGCGCGGGTACCAACCGACATCAGTTCCAAACATGCGGCAGGTGCGGCTGGCGGCGGAGGCGATAAGAAAGGCGCGCAAGCCGCTGATCATGGCGGGCCACGGCATCATGTTGAGCGGCGCGACCGGGTTGTTCCGGACGTTTGTCGAAAAGACCGGCATTCCCATCGCGTATACGCTCCTTGGTCTCGGCTCGTTCCCCGAGGAGCACCCTCTTGGGCTGGGGTTGATGGGCATGCACGGGCACAGGCATGTCAACGACGCCCTCGATGAGTGCGACCTCCTGATCAACATCGGGGCGCGATTCGACGACCGGGCAACTGGCCAGGTCAGCGGGTTCGCGCAAAACGCGTTCGTCGTTCACGTCGATATCGACCCGGCCGAGATCGGGAAGAACGTCCGCACCGACGTTCCTGTGGTCGGCGACGCCGCCGAAGTACTGAGGCTGTTGATCCCTGAAGTCGAGGGGGCCTGCCATGACGACTGGATGGCCTGGATCGATTCGCGGCGCGACCGAGCCCTCGACGAGGCGCTCGAGGAGCGGCCGGCATGGCCGGAGCCGTACACCATCGTCAAGTCGATTGCCGAGGCGACAAATGGTGAGGCAATTCTGACCACCGACGTCGGGCAGCACCAGATGTGGGCGGCCCAGCACTTCGGCTTCAATCACCCAGACCGTTGGATCACGTCGGGTGGCCTCGGCACGATGGGTTTCGGCTTGCCATCGGCGATCGGGGCCAAGATCGGCCGGCCCGACCTCGAGGTTTGGGCGGTGATCGGGGACGGTGGTTTTCAAATGTCCTGCAACGAGCTCGCGACGGCCGTGCAGGAGAACCTCGACCTCAATATCGCGATCATCAATAACGGGTATCTCGGGATGGTCCGCCAGTGGCAGGACCTCTTCCACTCCAAGAATTACTCCGAGGTCAAGATCGGCGCACCGAATTTCGAGAAGCTTGCGGAGGCGTATGGCATTACGGGAATTACCGTGCGCTCTGACGCGGAGATTCGTCCGGCGATCGAACGAGCGCGAGCGATCCGTGGACCGGTGCTCATCGACTTTGTGATCGAGCCCGAAGCAAACGTCTGGCCGATCGTCCCGCCCGGTGCCGCGAATTCCGGGATGCTGCACAAGCAGCGATTTGAAGGGTAGGGGGCATCGTGAAGAATCGTCACACGCTGAGCGTTCTCGTCGAGGATCACCCCGGGGTCCTCAACCGGGTGGTCTCGCTGCTGCGCCGGCGCTCATTCAACATCGACTCGATCACGGTCGGGCATTCGGAGCAGCCCGGGGTCTCACGCATGACCATTGTCGTCATCGGCCGGGACGAAGAAGTGGAGCAGGCCGGTAAGCAACTTTACAAGCTCATGGAAGTGCTGAAGGTCATCGACGTGACATCGTTGAACTGTGTCGCGCATGAGATGGCGCTGATCAAAGTGGCGGCAAAATCTCAGACGCGGTCAGAAATCCTGCAGATCGCGCAGATTTATGACGCGCGGATCGTCGATGCCAGCCCGACGACCTTGCTGATCGAAGCCACCGGCGCGGAAACCCACATCGATGGATTGCTGAACATGTTGAAAGCGTTCGGCATCCGGGAGCTCGTCCGAACTGGCCCGGTCGCGATGATGAGCGGATCAACGACGGTCGGCGTTAAGGAAAGCTCTCGCCCGGAGCGGGAACTGGCGGTTGCCGGCAACGGCTCGACGCCACACGCGAACTGAGCCTAGGGCGTCCTGTCAGCGAAGCCCTTGCCTGGAGATAGGCGGCTAAGCCGGGCGGAGGGTCCGGAGTACAAGAGCAGCGCGCGACGCTGGAACGATCATGGGGGAGACGCATGCCCGCGAAGGTC
>JAICRA010000194.1 GCA_025937615.1 Thermomicrobiales bacterium
CGGAGCATAACGCCAACATGCTCAATGCGAGCTTTGGCGCGATTGGGATCGGCCGTGCCTCCGATCCAAACTCGCAATATGGTTGGTATTGGACGACGATCTTCGGCGACGTCAGCGATGGTCCGGGCTGGCTCTGTGGCGAGGCGCCGCCGCCCAGCAAGAGCCTGAGGCTCTTTCAGTCGGTTGATGGCGCGACAAGCGCCAGCGACGTCAACCTGCGCACTGGTCCCGGTGCAGAGTATGACGTCGTAACGACACTGGCTCCGGACACGGCAATGACCGTCACGGGCCAGGAGGTGAATGCCTTCATTCCGGTGAAGGTCGACGGCATGTTCGGCTGGGTGGCCACGGACTGGGTCGAGCGCGGCGCGATAACACTCGAGCAAACCGCGTCGCCCACACAGGCGGGGACGGCAACCGCGCTCCAGGCGGTCGAACTGCAGGACGCCCCGACAGATGGCGCGGCCGCAATGGGCACAATCCCGTCGGTTGCGTTGGTGACGCTTACGGGCGAGGCACAGGACGGCTTCCTGCGAGTCGTCTATGAGGGCCAGGAGGGGTGGGCCGACGCCGCCTACCTCGAAGTGGCGGACAACACGTCGGGTGCGGTAGTCGAGCAAGCACAGGCTGCCGAGGCGCCCACGCAAACTGACAACACGGCAGCGGCGCCGGCGCCTAATCCGAACTCGCCGGTCGGGGCGGAGGCGGTTGCGACCAACAACGTGAACTTGCGCGCTCAGCCGAGCTCCACCGCACCGATTCTGAGCGTGGTCCCGGCGGGCAGCGCGGTGACGCTGACCGGTTCACAAGCCAACGGCTACCTCAACGTCCGCATTGCCGGCCAGGCCGGCTGGATCGACAGTCGGTACCTGCAGCGGTAGCGGTCGCCACTCGAGACGAGGGTGGTATGGTCAGAGGGTGGTGGGGTGCTCGGGAGTTCGCTCTCGTGGTCCCTATCACCCGAGCACCACTTACGGCCGCAGGGCGCACCGAGTATCCGCTCTGTCGGCCAGAGGTCTCTTGACTCGCGCCGCCGCGACCGCGACGATTCAATCCTGACGAATCAGCTCGCTGGAGGCCCGGATGTCCGACACACCCCCGACCGATTTCGCTTCGCTTGCCGACGAGATCGCCGGCTGGCTTCGCTTCCAGATGGACCAGGTTGGCGCCACGCGTCTCGTCTTGGGTCTCAGCGGCGGGATCGATTCGGCGGTGGTCTGCGCGCTCTGTACTATGGCTGCGGGACCCTCACGGGTAATCCCCGCCATCATGCCCATTCACTCCCGCCCCGAGGATGTGCGTGATGCGGAGCTGGTCGCGAGCGCATTCGAAGTGGTTCCCCGCGTCATCGATCTGGTCCCGGCCCACGATGCCCTAGTCGCCGCGATGCCTGGCGATGACGCCGCCGGTCTGGAAGACGCGAACGTCGACCCGGCTCGTCAGGCATCGCGGCATCAGCTCGCGCTGGCCAACGTCAAGCCTCGCCTGCGCATGACAACCCTCTATTTCCTTGCCAACCGTTACAACGGTCTCGTGGTTGGAACCGGGAATAAGACCGAGCTGGCCATCGGCTACTTCACCAAGTACGGAGACGGCGGAGTCGACGTTCTGCCACTCGGCGACCTCGACAAGACCGCGGTTCGTGGTTTGGCCCGCGCACTCGGGGTCCCGGAACCGGTGATCAGCAAAGCGCCATCGGCGGGTCTCTGGGAGGGGCAGACTGATGAAGCCGAGATCGGCGTCACTTACGACGTTCTTGATCGGGCGCTTGCATTGTTTGCCGGTGCCGAGACCAGGGAGCCGCTTGATTCGGGCACGTTCGACCGGATCTCCGCCCTGGTGACGGCTTCCGAGCACAAACGCCGACCGATTCCGGTGTTTCGGAGGGATACAGTCGACGTCGTCTCGAGGCAGTGAACGGTCGCGCCTGGTCGGTGCCGGAAGCGGAGCATGCGGTTGCACCCTCTCCGTAGACGAACTCGCGAGCTGGATCCGAAAGCGGTTGCGATTTCCGGCCTTGCCGCTGGAGCAGCCTATGTCGCCGTTCTCGAGGCCGATCTCCGGCTGACTGGCAGAAACCTGGACGACCTGATGATCCTGGGTCGTCCATTCACAGAAGAACCGGAAAGGGCGCGTGCCCTTGGTGGCGCAATTCACGCGATGAACTCGCTTGCACTGGCGAGCCTCTACGCCGTGCTTGAGCGGCGCATCCCGGGTCCCCCATGGTTGAAGGGCGTCATCTTTGCCAACGTCGAAAATGTAATCCTCTACCCCATCACACTGTTCGAGGACATCCACCCGGCGATCCGCACCGGTCTGGTTGACCGTTACTTCACGTGGCCGGCATTCTGGCAATCGGTTCCCCGTCACATCGCCATCGGCGCAGTGCTCGGAGTCCTCTATGACCGACTCCGATCAGTCGACGCAGCTGGCTCTCGCTGAATCTACCGGGATATGTCGTTCATGAGGCCCCGGCCGTACTCGCTCCGCCGGCGCCATGTGAGTCCAGCCACTCGATCGCGTCTACGAGACTCGCCAATCTCGCGTCGACAGCCACCGGTGGGGTCAAATGTCGCGTATGCGCATTTGGTACCCATACGCGACGCATTCCCGCGCGAGCCGCGGCTTCAAGGCCGGCCGGCGCATCCTCGAAAACCACGCAAGACTCAGGCGGGACCGCGAGCCTCTCCGCGGCTAACAGAAAAAGGTCGGGGGCCGGCTTCCCAAAATTCACCTCGTCGCCGGTGACCTCGACCTCGAACCGGCCCATCAGCCCGGCTTCCTTCAGCGCGACCGTGGCTTGCCTCCGAGAGCTTGATGTCGCCAGGGCGCGAGGCAATTCTCTAGTGGCGGCCCAATCGAGCAATGCCACCGCGCCGGGCATGGGAACGACATGCCCCCGTAAGGCCTCGAGCCTCATGGCGTCGTAGGCAACAACCAGTTCATCGAGTGGGTCCGCCAGCTCATATTCTTCTGCCACAACGGCGATCGCCTCGCGCAGCCGCCGTCCTAGAGCCCCCTCCAGTGTACTCGGCAGCATTTCGTGGCCGTGACCGCGGAGGAAAAGCCGTAGCGCCTCCCCCGACACGGTCTCGCTGTCGACGAGCAACCCGTCCATGTCCAGGACGAGCGCCGCAATCGCACTGGGTTGCCTTCGGACCCGTGCAGACACCAATTCCTCCTGATTCACCGTCGATGTTTAGCGCTCTACGATCGCGGTTGACGGCGAAGCGCCGCCTGGTGCTGCACATGTTGCCGAGAACCGATCACACGAGCCATTCCCTGGCGGAGAGACTCGCAAGACACCACACGCTCGGGCCCGAATGGCGCGATGATCACCGCAGGCACGACATGATCGCATGCATGTGGGAGAACTCCATGAGCGAAGATCGCAGTCATTCCTGGGTACGACAGTTCCACAGCCTCGTCGGCTGGGGACTGCAAGCAATTCCCGCACCAGACGACCCCAACCCCACTTCCCAGGTGAAGGCCGTCGGGCGGCTCGCCGAGGCGCTCGGTTTCGATGCGTTCTTCCTCGGTGACCACCCGGCGTATGCGCCGGAAGTCTGGGTACATCTTGCCGCGCTCGCCGTGCAGACCTCGCGAGTCCGCCTCGGCTCGGTCGTCCTTTGCGCAGGCTACCGGTCCCCGGTTCTCACCGCGCGGTTGGCAGCGGATCTCGACAATCTCTCCGGTGGCCGCTTCATCCTCGGACTCGGCCACGGTTGGAACGCAACAGAATTCGCGCAGCTGGGCCTTCGCTTCCCTCCGGTGCCGGAACGGCAGGCGGCATTGGCCGAGTCCATTGAGATCATTCGAGGCGTCTGGGGACCCGAGTCATTCTCGTATCGCGGCCACTATCACAGCACTGAAC
>JAICRA010000161.1 GCA_025937615.1 Thermomicrobiales bacterium
CGCGCTACCTCGCTGATGGCCTGCTACCCAACAATTTCCCTGACAGTGCCGGCGTGGTGCCCGGTTACAACACCGCCGACGCGACTCTCTGGTACATCCAGTCAATTCGCGCCTACGAGGAGGCAACCGGCGACGAGTCACTCGTCAGCGACCTCCTGCCCGCTTTGCTTCAGGTCGTCGAGCGCCACCTGGAGGGAACCCGCTATGGCATTGGCGTCGATGCGGCCGATGGGCTGCTCCGCGCTGGTGAGCCCGGGGTGCAGCTGACCTGGATGGACGCCAAGGTGCGCGACTGGGTGGTGACCCCGCGCATCGGCAAGCCGGTCGAGATCAACGCCCTGTGGTACAACGCGCTGCGCACTGTCGCGGAGTTCAATGCCGTCCGAGGGGACGCGGCGACCGTGGCACGCTTGACTGCCTTGGCCGACCGCACGCGGGAATCATTTCTCGCCCGCTTCCGGCGACCGGATCTCGACCACCTTGCCGATGTCGTCGATGGGCCGGACGGCGACGATTGGACGCTGCGGCCAAATCAGGTCTTCGCACTTTCGTTGCCGTATCCAGTGCTCGAAGGCGACGAAGCCCGCACGGTGCTGGACGCAGTCAGCCGGTCACTCCTGACGAGCTATGGATTGCGCTCGTTGACACCGCTGGACCCGGCCTATCGGGGGACGTACGGGGGCGATCAGGTCTTACGAGATGGCTCTTACCACCAGGGACCGGTCTGGAGCTGGCTGCTTGGGGCGTATGCCGAGGCCGGCTTTCAGCTAACCGGAGACCGCAACGCCGCGCTCGCCGTTCTTCGTCCAATTGGAGATCATCTGCGCGACGCCGGGCTCGGGTCGGTGTCGGAAATCTTCGAGGGTGAGCCTCCTCATCTGCCGAAGGGGTGCGTCGCACAAGCCTGGGGCGTCGCTGAGACGCTGAGAGTCTGGCGATTACTCGACCGTTCGGAATCAGCACCCGAGTGATAACCCACCGTTCCGGTGGAGTCATCAGCAGGCTGGATAACCAATTGTCGGTGATCGCACCTTTCGTCGAGAAGAGCGTCCCAACGACGGCCCGACCGTCAGAAGGGGCGCGAAGAGGTACCCGGAGGTACCCTCCGAGGAGGAATCGACCCTGCAGGAGGGGTTGCAAAGAACCGAACGCGAGCGGCGTTAGCGACGGGAACGGGCCGGGATGACTGAATTATCGCCGGCCGGTCGTGGCTCCAAAGGGACTACAGCATTGGCCAATCAGCATCGCCGTCGCCCGCACCGCCATTGGCGCCACGATGAGCCGGTCCTCGTCGTGGGCTCACGGGCGTCCATGGCTGGATCTAAGCCCGTCGAATAGGCGCGGACCGATATGTTGGTCGAGTCGCACGTGGCACAAGGACGAAGCTGGGCTGCGACCGGCGCCGTCCGAACAGTTCGAGACCGACGAAATTCAGATGTAGCATCAATTCATTGAACCAGCGCGGGGTCTGCATCAATCACCTCTGTCTTGAACATAAAACGCGGATACCCTGGACCGGAACGCCCATCGTCACCCATTCACGGTACAGGGAGGGCGTCCTACTGTCATCCGACCAATGGCGTATTCTTCTGTGATGCCAGGGCGCGATCGCTCTCGCGGCCCGCGCATCTCAGATCAGGCCGCCGACCTGTCTCCATCGTTATCAACAGTTGTTATGCGAGCTGCATCGGCACGGTCCTCGGTCCTCGAGGACGCGGCAACTCCGGCTTTCCGCTGGGCGCACGGCCCGCGACGGCGCTGGATGCCGTTCACCGCGGCTGCCAGCCCGAATAGGACTTTCGGCCGACGTGAGTGAGCCGTCTGTTCCACTAGCATCGCTGGGAATGGTGGACGTGGATTCGCTCACTGCGTCATGCGGCAGAGCCCCCCCGCTCCTTTGCGCAGCAGGACGCCGTCCGAGTCGATGACCGGCTGATCACCGCGGGAAGGGCTGGATCGAGTCGGCCTGAGACGGATCACAGGAGGCCAGCCGATGGATGCCACCGTGGACACGAGCATCCCCCAGGAAGCAACCGGCAATCGACGACTTGCCGTCTTGTTAGCCATGGCGATGTTCGTGTTGGTGATCGACACGTCGATGATGAACGTGTCGATCTCGGCCGTAGTCAGGGATCTCGGCACGACGGTCAGCGGAGTGCAGTCGGCGATTGCGCTCGAGGCGCTGGTTTCCGCCGCGTTCATCCTGATCAACAGCAAGGTCGGTGACCTCATCGGCCGCAAGCGGGCCTATGTCGTGGGATTGCTTGCCTACGCGGTGGGCGCATTGACGATGGCGCTTACTCAGAGCCTGCTGCCAGTCATCATCTTTTGGGCAATCTTCGGCGGAATTGGCGCCTCACTCCTCCTGCCCGCCATGCAGTCGTTGATCCACGGCAATTTCGAAGGGAAAGCGCAGGCGAAGGCCTACGCGCTCGTTGGGGCGGCGGCCGCGATTGCCGCCGCGATTGGGCCGTTGATCGGCGGATTCATCACGACCTACCTGTCGTGGCGCGTCGGCTTCCTGATGGAGGTCGTCATTATCGCTGTGGTGCTTTCCGGGATCGGTATGGTGAAGGACGTGCCCTATACGGGGCCGCGGAGCATCGATGGCGTCGGCGCTGTCTGCTCGATTGTGGGCATGGGCGGCGTCGTTCTGGGCATCCTCGTCTGGCAGGAGGGAGGCGAAAGAGTAGGAGCGCTTATCGCGATCGGCGTCCTCGCGCTCGTTGCGCTTGCCTACTGGCTGATCCGTCGCAAGCGCGAGAACAAACCGACGTTGCTCGATCCCGAACTGTTCAGTTCCCAATATTTTCGGATCGGGATTTCCCAGCAGATGCTGCAGCAGATCGCACTCGGCGGGATGATGATCGCACTCCCGATCTTCCTCCAGATGGTGCTCGAATACAATGCCATGCAGGCGGGTCTGTCCCTGGCGCCGCTTTCCCTGAGCATGTTCGCCATCGCCTTGCTTGCTGGTAAGCGAGCGGGAAAGCGACGGCCGAGCATCTTGATCAGGGCCGGGTTTGCATTGCTTACCATCGGGGTGGTGCTGCTAATCCTCGTCGTGCCCCGTGCCGATGCGGGGTGGTCCCTCGCCATCCCGTTGCTCATCGCGGGAACGGGCTTGGGTCTGATGGTCTCGCAGCTCAACAACTTCACGCTGGCGCCGATCTCGGAGGAGCGGATCAGCGAAGCGGCCGGGGTCAACTCCGCAGCGGGGAACTTCGGGCTCTCCTTCGGCCTCGCCTTTGCCGGCGCCATCATGCTGGCGACGCTCGCCTTCTTGTTCACGAGCATGTCGGAAGAGAGCACCGTGCTGTCACCGGACCAGCAGCAGCGGGTCGCCGTGGCGCTGGAAGAAGATGCCCAGGTGATGAGCAACACCCAGCTTCAGGAGGTGCTCGCCGGCCAACCCCAGGAAACACAAGAAGAAATCATTCGCATCAACACGGATGTTCGGCCCCGCGCACTCCAGGTCGCGCTACTCGTTCCGCTTATCGCCGGCGTCGTTGGCCTGGTGCTTTCCTTCCGGTCGGTGCGTCTGCCCGACATCGAGCCATCTGCCTCGCTCGAAGGCGTGCTCGGGGGTTGATTTATTCAGGTTCCGACCAGCGCGTCGACTGCGTAGGGCGGAACCGCCGCGGGCAGTGGCGCTGCCACCTGGGTAGTGAATGATTGAAGCATTCCTGTGGGGTGGTATCGCCGCGTCCTCACTGCTGATAGGCAGTCTCCTCGCGCTCAGGTCGACCATTCCCCGGCGCACAGTCGGCCTCATCATGGGATTCGGCGCGGGAGTCCTGTTGAGTGCGGTTGCATACGATTTGGTTCTTGACGCAACGCTCAGCGAAACGAGGAGTTTGGCCGTCTTTCTCGGGCTTCTCACCGGCGCTTTCGTTTTCTTTCTCGGAAACAGATATCTCGAGCGCCAAAGCACGCGCAACGGCGCAGCCAGCGGTCAAACGAAAAGTGCTGGGGGGATGGCTCTCATTCTTGGGGCCGTCCTCGACGGCATTCCGGAGTCGATCGTCCTGGGTTTGACGCTCATCAGTGGTGAAGGAATCGGGGTCACGGTCCTCATTGCGATCCTGCTGTCAAATCTTCCCGAGGGGATCGCCGGGACACACGACCTGGTTGAGGCCGGTTGGACCGGCGCCAGCATTACGCGGATGTGGACGATTGTCGTCGTCGCGTGCGCGTTCGCATCCTTCGCGGGGTACGCCGTGTTCGGGAACGCATCTCCCAATACGATCGCTTTCGTGCAGGGCTTTGCCGGTGGCGCGATTATCGCGATGCTGAC
>JAICRA010000363.1 GCA_025937615.1 Thermomicrobiales bacterium
CCAGGCGGGACTCTCCTGGTCGACCATCTTGCGCAAGCGTCAGGCGTTCATTCGGGCGTTCGACGGCTTCGATCCCGCGATCATTGCTGGCTACGGTCCCGATGACGTCGACCGCCTTCTGGCTGACGCCGGGATCGTGCGCAACCGGCTCAAGGTGGCCGCCGCGATTTCGAATGCTCAGGCATTTCTGGAGACGTGCGCGGCGTTCGGCTCGTTCGATAGCTACATCTGGCAGTTTGCGCCGACCGAGCGCAGGCAGCGGCCGCGGAGTCTTGCGGACATCCCGGCCACGACAGCGGAATCCGACGCCATGAGCAAGGACCTAAAGCGCTGCGGCTTTCGCTTCGTCGGCAGCACCATCTGCTACGCCTTCATGCAGAGCGCTGGTCTCGTCGACGACCACGTGGAGAGTTGCTTCCGGTCCGCTTCACCGTTAGCCGTCTAAGCTGCTGGCTTGATGCGCCCGAGGAATCGCCTCGCCTGCGTTTCGTCAGTGGTCGCGCTCGTCGGCGGCGTCGTCAATCTGGCTGTGCTCGTCGTGACGCCTGTGCTGCGCCCAGACTTGAATCTCCTCGAGAAATCACTGAGCTACTACGCCGTCGGCCCCTGGGGAGTAGTCCAGGCAGTCGCGTTCGTGGCACTTGGCATCGCGTCAGTGGCGCTGGGAGTGGCGCTCCTCGGCGCGCGCATCACTTCCCGCTGGATCTGGCCGATCGTTCTCCTGTTGATCATTTCCGGGGTTGCCAGTTTGGCACTGGTCAGATATCCGATGGACGCACCGGGGCCTTCGACGATCCTTGGCGACGCCCATCAGACCGCAGGCACGGTCGGCGGCGTTGCGCAGCTCGTGGCCGCCCTCGCCTTTACGATCGCGGTTCACGCCGATCCAGTATGGGGCGGCTTGTTCCGGACCGCGCTCGCCATGTTTCTGCTCGCAGTGACCGGGGCAATATTCTCTCAGGTGTCGATCTGGTGGCCCCATCTAGGAATCCCCATGGGCGCCACGATGCGGCTGCTCGTCGTGCCAATGGTGGTTCTCTGGGGGATAGTCTCACTGCGCCTGCGGCAGATGTGCCCGTAGACTATCAACCAAGTCGCCGGCGCGAGGTGACCACGCCGGTATTCATGCCGACCAGATTGAGTCCGCCGAAAAACCGCGCGTGCTCGATCTTGACGCAGCGGTCCATGACGACCTCCAGGCCCGCGTCGCGGGCGATCTGAGCGGCCTCGTCATTATGGATCCCGAGCTGCATCCACAGCACCTTCGCTCCAACGGCCGCGGCACTGCGCGCAATGTCCGGAAGCTCCTCGGCGCGACGGAAAACGTCGACAATCTCCACCGGACCCGGGATCTCCTCGAGCGACGGATAAACCGTCTCCCCCAGGATCTTCTTGCCAGCGTAACGCGGATTGACCGGCATGATGTCGTATCCCTCTGATTGCATATAGATCGCGGCAAAGTGGCTGGGTCGCATCGGGTCGGCAGAGAGTCCCACCATGGCGATCCGGTGGTTCTCCTGCAAGATGCGCAGCCGTTCCCAAGCTCCGCTCGATGCGCGAACCGTCGCGAGTGGACGTGCTGGAGGCGATTCGATGGTCATGCGGTTCTCCCCTCGAGCACAGAGACCTCCCCTTCCCTCCTCGAGCGCGGCGACCTTCCTGCTCCCCCCGTTGCCCGCCGTAGCGCGCGATCGAGATCCCAGCAAATGTCGTCGACATCTTCGAGCCCGACCGAGATGCGCACTAAGTCCGGTGTCACGCCGGACGTGA
>JAICRA010000264.1 GCA_025937615.1 Thermomicrobiales bacterium
CGGCGCGCGACCACCTCGACGGGGAGGCGCAACGCCGTGGCGGAGGTGACATGGGAGAGAAAGATTGCCCGTGTCCGAGGTGTGACTGCGGCGAAGATCGCCTCGACCACCTCGTCTGGTGCAGTGAGCGGCAAGGGTACATGCGCTTTGACGTAGCGAGCGCCTCGGAGCTGGCAGAACCACTCCCAGCTCCGCTCGCACGCTCCGTACTCCAGGCCGGTGCCGACGACCTCATCACCGGGCTCGAGCGGGAGTGATCTCGCCACCACGTTGATGCCGGTCGTCGCGTTGGGCACGAAAACCAGATCGTCTCGCGAGCAGCCGAGGTAGACCGCCATTGTGGCGCGAGCCTCGTCCAGCAAATCCTCCGCACGCCGCCCGAGGAACTCGACCGGCTGCCGCTCCAGCTCGCGCTGCCAGCGGCTATATTCGGTGAACACCGGCTCTGGCGTGGCCCCAAATGACCCGTGGTTGAGGAAGACGACGTCAGGATCGAGCAGGAACTCCTCGCGCAGCGCCTCCGCTGGCGGAGCGCTTACGGGCGTGGGCTGGGTCAGAGGCACGAGATCCTCCCGAAATGGCGCTCACCCCCTATCCCCTCTCCCATGGTCGTGGGAGAGGGGAGGAGAGATTGGGGTTCAGACCGAGGCTAGAGGTCGCCGCGACCCGGAGGCGCGTCCGCACCAATGTATAGCTCGCCCAGCACCGTGCTCATCGTCGTGAAACCCGGCCAGTGGATGCTCCGGTTGCCGGTCGCATCCGGCCCGAGCGCCTCACCCTTGATCCACGGCTTGATGAGCTGGATCGGCGTCTCGTGGTAGATGAAGACGGCCGGTACCTCTTCGACCAGAATTCGCTCCGCCTCTTGGAACATCGACGTCCGTTCCTCGGGTTCGCCCGTGAACGACGCGGCTTCCTTGACAAGTCGGTCGAACTCCTCGTTCGCCCAGGAGTGACGCCCGCCTGAGAGCCATACTCCGAGCATATTGGATGGATCGAGGTAGTCCATACCGTAGGAGACGAAGCCGAATGGCAGCTCGGTCGGCTTGGCCGTCAGGGCATCCATGAACGTGTCCTGATCGACATCCTGCACCTCGACCTGGATCCCCAAGTTCTCCCGCAGCATCGACGCCACGGCTTGGGAGACGGCAGCCTCGAGCGGGTCCGGATCGCGCACTTGGAGTACCTGCGGAGGGAATGTCCCCGGATCGGCGAAGCCCGCGCTCGCGAGCAACTCCTTCGCCTGCGCCGGGTCGAAGTTCTGAATGCTGGAGAGCGCCTCGCTGTTTGCCGCCGGGAACCCCGGGGCCAGCCAGGAATAGGCGGGAATGCCGGATGGGCCGAGGATCTGCTGCTTGATCGCATCCCGATCAACGGCATGGCTAAAAGCCTGGCGCACGGCCAGCTGATCAAACGGCGGCTTCGTCACGTCGAAGAAGATGTATTGTGTGCGGAAGTCGCCAGCGGACGAGTAGATCTGATCCGGGAATTCCGCCTGGGCTACCAGCAGGTCGGCAGGCGCCGGGTAGCGCATGAAGTCGATCTCATCGTTCTGGTACATGATGAACCAGGTCGCCGGGTCCGCCAGCGTGACAACAATCCGGTTCACCGGTACGGCGAGCTTGCCCGTGTAGTCCGGGTTCTTCTCGTAGACAACGCGCTGATCGACTAACCACTCCACCAGCCGCATTGGGCCGGAGCTGACCGACGTCTCGGGGCGAGAGTTGTACAGCGGACCATGCTCTGCCAGAGCTGCTGCCGAGAGCGGACAGGAGTAGAGAAGCATCGCTGGCAGGAAGGGCGCTGGCACCTGGGTCTCAATGATCAGCTCGTGCTCGTTCTCCCCTTGGCGAACACCAAGCTCTTCGAGTGGAATCTCCCCGGCGATCGCCTCGTCCCACCTGGCGATGATCCCCTGGAAGTACCAGGTGAAATCCCAGGCGTGCGCCGGATCGGCAGCGTAGCGGAACGTCGCCACCCAATCGTTGGCGGTGACGGGGTTGCCGTCGTTCCACATCAGTGCCGGGTCAAGCGCAAAGGTCCAGATGGTGCCTTCATCGTTCCCGCTCCACTCCACCGCGGCGGCCGGGACGATCTCGAAGTTGCGATTCAGCCGCACCAGCGGATCGGAGAAGATGTCGGACGACCCGTCCGAGACCCGCTCGTAGACCGATTCGTAAAAATCAGGTGTCTTGTCGAGTTCTGGATTGTTCGGCACGATGAGGATCTGCTGCTCGGGCGGCGCGGCGTCGTCTGGCAGAGCAACATCTTGGGCAGCCGCGGCCGCGCGGCCGAGCCGTGACTCACGCCCGCTCAGGGCCGCTAGCCCAGCTATTCCCATTGCTCCACCGAGCAGAGAGCGGCGGTGCAGGCGCTGCTCGAAGAGCGCGATGCGGCGGGCGATCACGGCCGGATCGTTGGGATCGTCACCAGCGATGGCGAACTGCCGAGAAATAGCGGACTTCTCGTTCACGTAGTCCCTCCTCTAAACGAATACGTCATTGGCGCTACCCGCGTCGTCGTGGGTCTGCACCGAATGGCGACTAGTTCTGGCGCGGATCCAACGCGTCCCGGAGGCCATCCCCGACGAAGGTAAAGCCGAGCATCGCCAGGGCGATAGCCAGCGTCGGGAAGAATCCGAGATACCAGTAGACGCGGATGTACTGCGCGCTGTCGGCGACCATTTTACCCAGACTTGGCGTCGGCTCATTGATGCCGATGCCCAGAAAGCTCAGTCCGGCCTCAGCGAAGATGGCGGTCGGGATGGCCAGGGTGATGGCGACGATCAGCGGCGCCAGGGCATTGGGCAACAAGTGGCGGACGGCAATCCGCGCTTCGGAAATGCCGAGAGCTCGCGCTGCCTGCACGAACTCCTGTTCGCGCAGCATCAGGAGCTGCGATCTAGTCAGTCGGCAGAGCGTCACCCAACTCGTGACCCCAATCGCGATGATGATGTTGCGCATGCCGCCGCCCATGACGGTGACGAGGAAC
>JAICRA010000039.1 GCA_025937615.1 Thermomicrobiales bacterium
GAAGACCCGCCCGGGTTCAAAGGCAAGTGCGACCAGGAGTCCATATTCCTTGGGTCGCAGTGGAATCTCTTGCTCGCCGACGAGTACGCGGCGGCGCTCGAGCTCGATCCGTAGCGGACCACGGAAGAGCACCGACGGCGGCTGGGCCGCAGGCACCGCCCGCCGCCTCACGCCAGCGCGTACCCGGGCCAGCAGCTCCCGCAGGGCGAATGGCTTGACTACGTAGTCGTCGGCGCCCAGCTCCAGACCGTCGATTCGGTCCTGCTCCTCAACGCGCGCCGAGAGGATCAGAATCGGGATGTCGGTCTCAGCGCGCAGGTGGCGCAGCACCTGGAGTCCGCTCAACTTCGGCAGCATGAGGTCGAGCACGACCAGGTCCAGCCGCGCAAGCTCCTGCCGCGCCAGCGCCAACCCCGCCTCCCCGTCGGCCGCGGTGAGCACCCGGTATCCCTCACGCAACAAGTTGTACGACAGGGTAGTGAGCAGAGTCGGGTCGTCCTCAACGACCAGAATAGTTGCCTGCTCAGGGAGAGCACCGCCTGAGGTGAACGGCTCCAGTGGCCCGCTGCCTGCTGTCGCCCTCAAAGATGATGCGTCACTTACCACGATCACAGCATACCGGTCGCGGTCTCGATCCGTGTCAGAGAATTGTTAACGTCGTTGGCAGCCTACAGAACGGGCGCCGTGGCGGGGCCAAGCACTCCTCGCGTAGGCGACTTGGGATCGATTCACTCGCAGCTATACTGCCGCCAATGCAGATCACCCCGGCCCGTGCTGCTTCTGCCTCATCGCCGGCCGCTCGCGATGCCGGCGTGACGCCAACTCGCGGCCATTTCCTGGCAACACTCCTCCCCCAGACCGTGCGCGGCCGTCTGGCTCTGACCCAGGTCGGACTCGTCGTTGCTGTGCTCTTCGTGCTCGGGGGCTACCTCGCCATATCAGGTCGTCAGTTCTACATCGACCGCCTGGCCGAGCAACTCTCGGATCAGGCCAAAATCGTAGCCGCGGCAGTGGCGCCATCGCTGGAAGCGGGCGAGGGGATCGAGGTCACCGATCCCCTCGTCAAACGGCTGGGCGAACGAATCAACGGACGGGTGACGGTTGTGGCGGCCGACGGCTCGGTCCTCGGCGACTCGGTGGCTGACCCACGAACGATGGATAACCACGGCGGGCGACCCGAAGTGATCGCGGCGCGACAGGTGGGCATCGGGGAAGCAGAGCGTCACAGCGCGACACTCGACGCGGATTTCCTCTATGTCGCCGTGCCGATTCCGCAAGTGCCGGGGGCGTTGGCTCGGGTGGCCTTCCCGCTACAGGATGTGAACGACGCGGTTGCGAGAATTCGTCGCGACGTCGCCTTGGCGACTGTGAGCGCAGCGGCACTTGCCATTGCCGTCGCGATCTTTGTGGCCGGGAGAATCACCGGTCCCCTGGAGGATCTCCGCCGTCAGGCCGGAATCATCGCGACCGGACGACTCGATGCAGCCGTACGACCGGCTGGCGTGCGGGAGCTTGGCGACCTGGCTCGCGCCTTCAACGCCATGGTCGCGGATCTTCGTAGGCTAGTCACCGAACAGGAACGGTCGCGGACTCGGTTGGAGGCGACGCTGGCAAACCTCAACGATGGTGTCGTCATTACCGATGAAGCGGGCACGGTCGTGAAACTGAATTTCGCCGCCGCGCGCATGCTCGGCGCGACGAGCGAGGAGGCTGTCGGTCAGCCCTTTGTCGTGGCGTCGCGCGACCATGACCTCTCCGGCCTGCTCAATGACGCCCTGGCGACGGACGGTCCGCGGACGGCAACCGTCGCCTACGGCCTCGGCGGTCGAGTTCTGGAGGCGTCGGCGCAGCCGTTTTCCGGTGGTAGCGAGCGCCTCGGACTCATGGTGATCCGGGATGTGACCGAGTTACGACGCCTGGAGCGAATGCGCCGGGAATTCGTCACCAATGTCTCGCACGAGCTGCGCACCCCACTCGCCTCGATCCGGGCGGTGGTCGAGACGCTTGAGGCCGGGGCGGTGAACGACGCGACGGTGGCGAGCGATTTTTACAGGAGGATCATCGAGGAAGTCGACCATCTGGTCGCTCTCGTCGACGAGTTGTTGGACCTGGCTCGGCTCGAGTCGGGACGCGCCGTCCTGGCGGCAGAGGCATGCGAACCGCTCGATATGCTGGTACGGGCGGTCGAGCGGCTGCGAACGCAGGTCGAACGGGTTGGTCTGGTGATTCGCGTCGAGGCTGCCCCGGACCTTCCCCACGTGCGCGTCGATCGCGGGCGCATCGAGCAGGTGCTGATCAACCTCATCCACAATGCCGTGAAGTTCACGCCCGAGGGAGGGGAGATTGTTGTCGGCGCAGACGTGATAGACGGGATGCTACGCGTGTCGGTCCGCGACACCGGAGCAGGCATCACCGCGGAGGAGCTGCCGCGCATCTTCGAGCGCTTCTACAAGACCGACGCGGCGCGACGCTCGGCAGGGTCCGGGTTGGGTTTGGCGATTGCCAAGCACATTGTGCAGAGCCACGGCGGGACAATCTGGGCCGAGAGCACCCCCGGCCATGGCGCAACGTTTTTCTTCACGTTGCCGCTGGAGGCTGCAGCAGACCGAACGCCTACTTCGCAACGCTGACCGCTCCCGAGCGACGTGCTGCCGATGCGACGGCTGTCCGATTGAGGCGCGTTGGGTCACGCCTCCTGCGAGGCATAGAAACTCTCGTGCGGTCTGATTCAGCAGTGCAGCCCCAGCCACCGGTTCGCAAGAATTCTCCGGGCGAACAGCGACGAGTTGTCGTGCATTGACAAGCCCTTCAGGCGAAAGTACAAGAGTGCATGCTTTGTCAGGCGGTCATCGATGACTGAGATCAATGCGGAGGCTGTCCCAGGCACTGGGGCTAATCTCTCACGCCCACCACTCCTCCAGATGCGCGGCATCACCAAGAGCTTCTTCGGGGTACCGGTCCTCGATGCGGTCGATCTCGACGTCATGGCCGGCGAGGTCCATGCTGTCGTCGGGGAGAACGGCGCCGGCAAGAGCACATTGATGAAAATCCTGGTCGGCGCCTATCAACCCGACTCCGGGGCGATCCTTCTCGACGGCGAAGAAGTCCGCTTCAACCACCCACGGCAGGCACAGGAGCGGGGCGTCAGCATCATCTACCAGGAGTTCAATCTCCTCCCCGAGCGGACGGTCGCTCAAAATATCTTTCTCGGTCGCGAGCCAGCGCGAGGACCGCTCGTCGACAACCGAGCCATGGAAGAGGCCACAGCCAGGTTGCTTGCTGAGCTGGGTGTCGAGGCCGCCATCTCCCCCGGCTCCCCGGTGCGCGATCTCTCCGTCGCTCAGCAGCAAACGGTCGAGATTGCCAAGGCGCTCTCGTTCGAGGCCAGAATCCTGGTCATGGATGAGCCGACCGCCGCGCTTTCACCCCATGAGGTCGATGCTCTCTTCGAGCGAGTGCGGCTTCTCCAGGAGCGCGGTCTCGCCGTGCTCTACATTTCGCACCGGATGAAAGAGATCTTTGAGTTGTCGCGGCGGATCACCGTCCTCAAGGACGGGCGAAAGGTCGACACGGTCGCGAGCGATTTGGTTCGCCCTGGTGAGCTGGTGCGGATGATGGTCGGGCGCGAGCTGGATCACTACTTCCCGCCACGCGCCGCGACCGGTGAGATCGGACCGGTCCGGTTCCAAGTCCGCGGTGGTGCGGTTGGGAAGCTGCACGACATCGGCCTCGAGGTGCGGAGTGGGGAGATCGTCGGCCTCGCTGGGCTCGCCGGGGCGGGACGGACCGAAGTGGCACGCGCCCTCTTCGGCGTCGAGCCGTTCACCGCTGGTACTGTCGAGCTCAACGGAAAGCAGATCCGCGTCCGCTCCCCACGGCAGGCGATCCGAGCTGGAATCGGCTTCTTGACCGAGGATCGCAAGTCGGAGGGGTTGGTTTTACCACAGTCGGTGCGGGACAACGCGCTGCTCGCGCTCCGCTCCCTCGGGCAGGCGCGCAGGGATGAACGTCCGGTCAAGGAGCCGCCTTCGGTGCTCGATCTTGCCCGCCGCGTCGAGCTGCGCGCGGCCAGCCTGGAGCAGGAGGTCCGCTACCTGAGCGGAGGCAATCAGCAAAAGGTCGTCGTCGCCAAGTGGTTGGCGACTCGGGCACAGATCCTGATCTTCGACGAACCGACGCGCGGCATCGACGTCGGCGCCAAGGCGGGCATCCACGAGCTGATGCGCGAGCTGGCGCGGGCCGGCGCTGCCATCCTGATGATCTCGTCGGAGCTGCCGGAGGTGATTGGCATGAGTGACCGCATCCTGGTCATGCGCGACGGGACGATCGCTGGCGAACTGCCGGCTGGGGCTAGCGAAGCTCAGATCATGCTCCTCGCCACCGGCGAGCGCGAGACGGTGGCGGCCGCGTGATCGCCGTGCCCGTCGCCCCAAACCGCGCCACCCGCGCCTGGCGTGGGCTCAACACCGATACCGCCGTGATCTACGGCGTGCTGGCGCTGGTGGCCCTGATCTCCTGGGGCTTGATCCTGGCCAATGGCGGTCAGATCAATCTCGCCAACACCCTCGTCCGCTCGGTCGCCCTGGGGATGGTTGCGGTCGGGCAGACTCTCGTCATCCTCGGTGGCTCGCTCGACCTCTCGGTAGCCTATCAGATCAGCGTGACGGCGGTGATGGCCTCGTACGTGATGCAGGGCGATCCCAATCGGATGCTCCTCGGGATCGGCGTCGTCATCGCTATCGGCATCGCCATCGGTCTCGCCAATGGGTTGATCATCACCGGACTCGGAGTCAACCCTTTCATCACCACCCTCGGCATGGCGCTGATCTTGCGCGGCGTCCTCAACTCCAGCTTCGACAACTTTGCCGGCGCGGTGCCGGCTGAGTTCCAGGTCCTGGGCTACGGTGGAATCGGTCCGCTCCCGTATTCGGTTCTCCTTTTCCTCGCCGTCGTCGTCTTTGCCTGGTTCCTTCTGCGCCATACCCGGTTCGGGCATCACCTCTACGCCGTCGGCGGCAGCGAAGAGACTGCTCGCCTCTCCGGCGTCCGCTCCGCGCGCGTGCTGATCGGCGCCCATGTCTTCTGCAGCTTGACCTGCGTCCTGACTGGATTGTTCATCGTCAGCAGGCTGGGCGCTGGCGCCCCCTGGGTCGGCCCCGACGGCAACTACGACCTGGAGTCGATCGCGGCCGTCGTGCTTGGAGGCACCGCCCTCAGTGGCGGCAAGGGCGGCGTGCTGGGGACGGTCGCTGGCGTGCTCATCCTGGCCCTGCTCGACAATCTCTTCAACCAGCTCGAGGTCAACACCTACCTCAAGGACGTCCTGCGCGGGGTGATCATCGTCGCGGCGGTCGCCGCCTACTCCCTGCGTAGCCATCGGTCTCGCGCATGATCTCGACCTCGACCACGACGGGCTTTGAGCAAGAGCTGACGAGCTCGTGGCAAGAGCGGCTGTTGCGTGGAGTGCGCGGCACGGCGCCGATATTCGTCGTCCTCATTGGTCTGCTCGTCTGGATCGCCATCCTCAATCCGAACTTCACCGAGCCACAGGTCTTCCTCGCATTTCTCAAGCGCGCGGCGCCCCTGATGATTCTCGCCGCGGGGCAGCTGTTCGTCATCGTCTCCGGTGAGTTTGACCTGTCGGTCGGCTCGCTGATCACCGCCGTGGTCGTCGCGGCGGCGGGGCTGACCGAAGGTGATCCCAACCGCACCTGGTGGGTGGTCACGGCGCTCTTTGGACTCGGTATCCTCGTCGGGCTCATCAACGGCATCGTCACGACGCGTCTGTACGTGCCCTCGTTCATTACGACGCTCGGCATGCTCCTCATCTTACAGGGAGCGGTCCTCTACTGGTCAGGCGGCGCGCCGCGGGGATCATTGCCCGACAACTTCCGCGTCTTTGGCCGCCGCGGCATCGAAGACATCCCCGTGATCGAGCAACTCCCCTATTCCGTGATCATCCTGGTCGTCGTCGGCGTTGCGGCGGTGCTTCTGCTGCACCGCACCACCTTTGGCAAGCAGCTCTTTGCCGCTGGCGGCAATCCGCGCGCGGCGGCCCTCTCCGGGGTCGACGTGCCGCTGGTCCGCACACTCGCCTTCGTCCTGTCAGGGATTTCGGCGGTCATTGCCGGCATCCTGGTAGGGGGTTTTGCCGGCATCTCGCAAGACGCGGGGGCCGGTTACGAGTTTCAAGCGATTTCGGCCGTTGTGCTCGGCGGCGCCGCCCTAGGCGGGGGCCGGGGATCGATGGTCGCCGTCATGGCCGGGGCGTTGGCGCTCGAAGCGCTGTTCACGCTGCTCAACTTGCTGGGGTTGCCGAAACCGTTGCGGGACGCTGTGCAGGGGCTGATCATCATCGGCGCCGTCGCCTATGCGGCATACCGCTTGCGTCGGGCGCGATAGAAACATCGAGACTTCGTCACTACGAAAGGAGGAGCCTGACGCATCCGCGGTAGTTCGGTCGGACGTTGTTGAGGCGACGCGCCACCAGGACATGAAGTGGTGCCGTGGCCGCGCAACCAGAGGAGAGAGGCGATGCGTTTCCCCGCGGGCCAACGATTCCGGGCACTGGCGACGACCACTGCCCTTCTCGTCGCCGTCGTCACCGGCGGTGGGCTGACCGCCGCCCAGGACAGCACACCGGCCACTGGTCCCCAGTCGGAATTCTTCGTGCAGGAGGACTTCGAGGAACAGTTGCGGCTGCGCGACGTCGAACCGGAGGGCCCGGCCGATCAACCCTGGGTGCAGGCACTCGAGCCCGAGTACGTCGACACCAGCCAGTACGCGACGGATCCGCCCTACAAGGTCTGCTTCTCCAACGCCGGCGTCAACAATCCCTGGCGCGTCGTCGGGTGGACGACGATGCAGGCCGAAGTCGATTTGCAGCCGGACATCGGCGAGTTCGTCCACGTCGACGCCGAGGGGAGCGACGAGAAGCAGATCGCTGACATCCAGGATCTGCTCGGCCAGGACTGCAGCATCCTGATCGTCTCGCCGAACACGACGGCCGCTCTGACGCCCGCTGTTGAGCAAGCGTGCGAGCAACTGCCGGTGATCGTCTTCGACCGCGGCGTCAACACCGACTGTCCGGTCACCTTCATCAAGCCGATCGGTGGCTACGCCTTCGGTGCCGACGCCGCCGAGTTCCTGGTCGAGAATGTTGAACCGGGCGGCAACATCCTGGCGCTGCGCATCCTGCCCGGTGTCGATGTACTCGAGACGCGCTGGTCGGCGGCTAAGGCCATCTTCGATCAAGCCGGCGTCAACGTCGTCGGCGTCGAGTTCACCGAGGGCGACGTAGCCAACACGAAGTCGATTGTGACCGACTACATCGACCGCTTCGGCACGATCGATGGCGTCTGGATGGATGCCGGCGCGACAAGTGTCGGCGCGATCGAGGCGTTCGAGGATCTTGGCCTTGATGTGCCACCGATCACCGGTGAGGACCAGCAGGACTTCCTGCGCAAGTGGAAGGACGACGGTCTGACGGCAGTCGCACCGACCTATCCGACCTACCAATGGCGGACGCCGATCATCGCCGCGGTGATGATCCTGAAAGGGCAAGAAGTCCCCAAGGAGTGGACGCTGCCGCAGCCGCTGATCACGAGTGAGAATCTCGATCAGTATCTGCAGCCGAACATGCCGCCGCTGCACTACGCCCTGTGCGGCTGCGAGAACATGCCCGACTTCCCGGCGCGCTGGGGAGGTGAAGCGGGCTAGAGCGAAAATCGCCCGTCGTGTCATCCTGGGGAACGAAGGATCTCGTCTGAATGGTGTCTTGATTCACCGCAGACGAGATCCTTCGCCTGCGGGCTCAGAATGACATAATGACATTGTGAAAAAGCAAGCACCCCTCTCCCGCCTTAGCAGGAGAGGGGCGCGGGGACGAAGGCTCGTGATCGATCTCACCGACGAACAGCGCGCCGTCCGGGATGAAATGCGGGCTTTCGCGCGGCGGGAGCTAGCGCCGCTGGCGCCGCAGATCGACGAGCAGGGCGACTATCCGGTCGAGGTCGTCCGGCGCATTGCACACCTCGGCGTGCTTGGTCTGGAGCTGCCCGTGGAGTGGCGGTCGAGGCTGGGCAGTCTCGGTCACGGCGATCCTATCAGCGCCACCATCGCCTGCGAAGAGATTTCCTGGGCCTCCGCTGCTCTCGGGAATATCGTCTCCGCCATCCGCATTACCGCCTTTGCGATCGACCGGTTCGGCGGCGATGCCGTCAAGCAGCAATGGCTGCCGCCACTGCTGCGCGGCGACTGTACGATCGGCTTTGCCGTGACGGAGCCGGAAGCCGGGTCGGATCTCGCTTCACTGGCGACCAGGGCGCGCCGCGATGGCGATTGCTACGTGCTCGACGGCGCGAAGTGGCCGATCACGTTCGCGCCGATTGCCGACGCTTTCATGGTTCTGTGCACGCTCGATCGCTCGCTCGGCACACGCGGCATGGCAGTGCTGATGGTCGAGCGCGACCGGCCGGGGGTAACCATCGGACCGCCGGAACGGAAGCTCGGCCAGCTCGGAAACCCGCTCGGCGGCGTAACGTTCGACGGGGTGCGGGTGCCGCGCGAGAACCTCCTCGGCGAAGAGGGGCAGGGATTCAAGATCGCCATGGCCAGTCTCGACGTCACTCGCATCGACGTCGCCTCGATCGCGCTCGGTCTCTCCCGGGCCGCACTCGACGCAGCGCGTGCGCACGCTCTGGGGCGCATTCAGTTCGGCAAACCGCTCGCCGACCTGCAGGCAGTCCAATTCATACTGGCCGAGATGGCGACCGAGATCGAGGCCGGGCAGTGGCTCACCTGGCGCGCCGCGACCGTGCGTGGCCAGGGGGTGCGCTTCACGCGAGAAGCGGCGATGGCCAAGGTCTTCTGCAGCGACAATTGCATGAAGCACACGACGAACGCCATCCAGATCCTCGGCGGCCGGGGCTATCTGAAGGGCTATGATGTCGAACGCTACTTTCGCGACGCGAAGGTGACCCAGATCTACGACGGCGCCAGCGAGATCCAGAAGGTCGTCATCGCGCGCCATGTCCTGGCTGAGGGCGAGGGAGCAAGCCGGTGACCTCCCTCAACACAGATCGCGCCGTCGCTCCCAGATTCCCTCGGCACAGCGCAGTGCGACCGCCTGGATCGTCGACGTGGGATTCACCCCGCCTCCTGTTGCGAGGCTGGTGCTGTCGGCGATGAAGACGTTGGACACGTCGTGGGCTCGGTTGTCGGCGTCGACCACGGAACTGGCCGGATCGCTGCCCATTCTCGCCGCCCCCATCAGGTGCCAGCCCAGCGCGGGCGAGATACCGAAGTCCCGCA
>JAICRA010000255.1 GCA_025937615.1 Thermomicrobiales bacterium
CCCGGAACCAATCGCAAACACCCCCTTGACATGGCTGCTATGTACGTATATTGTGTGCGTACAGTCAGTCCCGAGGAGCCGAGAGCCACGGGTCATGACTCACCGGGAACGGCAACGGCGGACGATGCTGCGGGGTTTCGTTCGGGACCGGGCCGGCAACCGGGCGGTGCGGGGGAAGCGTACGCGTAGCGGGGCGACGTACGTGAAAGCCGTTCAGCACGAGTCGTGAACAGTACTCCGGTTCGTCGGGACTGATTCTTTGTTCTTAATTCCCTTCCATTCGTTCGAATTGGTCTAGCTTCATTCATGCGGCGCGGACTTCTCGGGCGCAACGCCAACTTCGTCCATTTGTGGGGCGCCGCCACCGTCTCGACCTTCGGGTCACTCGTCACCCGTACCGCGCTCCCCTTCACGGCGATCCTTCTGCTCAATGCTTCACCGTCCGCTATCAGCGTGCTGCGTGTGGCCGAGCTCCTGCCGGGCTTTCTTTTCGGACTGGTCGCCGGTGCCTGGGTCGACCGCCTCCCCCGCAAGCCAATCATGATCGCGACCGATCTCGGCCGTGCGCTACTCATCGCGACCATTCCCCTGGCCGCGTTCCTGGGCTGGCTCGGGCTCGGGCAGCTCTACGTCATCGCGGCGCTGGTCAGCATCCTCAGCGTTTTCTTCGACGTCGCCTATCAGTCCTTCCTCCCTTCGCTCGTCGAGAACGACGAACTGGTCGAGGCCAACAGCAAGCTCAGCGCCGCGATGTCGGTAGCCGAGGCGAGCGCCTTCAGTTCCGCCGGGTGGCTGATCCAGCTCCTGACGGCACCGATCGCGATGCTGGTCGACGCATTGACGTTCGTCGCCTCGGCGGGTCTTGTCGCTCGCATCGGGGAACCTGAGCGTCAAGCGGAACTGAGCCCGGCTGAATCACCGTCGTCGATCGCCGGCGACATCATGGAGGGATTGCGCGCGGTCTGGCGGCAAGCGATCCTGCGCGCGATGGTCGTCGCCGGTCTGGCCCAGAACTTGGCCTTCGGACTCGTGGGGACAGTGTTTCTGCTTTACGTCAACCAGGAGGTTGGCTTCGATCCCGGTGTCCTCGGCATGATCTTTGCCGTTGGCGGAGTGAGCTCGTTCCTCGGCGCGATGATCGCCGGTCGCCTGCCCCGCTTCGGGATAGGTGCGGTCATGGTGATATCGCTCCTGCTTGCCGCGATCGGTGAGGCGTTCATTCCGCTGGCAACCACGGCGAACGCGGTCGGGGTGCTGCTCCTCGTCGGCCAGCAGATCGTGGCCGACTCCGCGCTGACGGTCTACGACATCAATCAGGTCAGCCTGCGCCAGGCAATCGCCCCAGCGCATGTCCTGGGGCGGATCAACGCTAGCGTCCACGTGATCGAGATCGGCGCGGTACTTCTCGGCACCGTGGTCGCCGGATACATCGGCGAAACCGTCGGTCTGCGTGAGACGCTCTGGGTAGGAGTCGGCCTCTCCCTCCTCGCCGCTGTGGCCCTCGCGCTGTCGCCAGTGCGATCTGTACGACGCATCCCGGAATCAGCGGTCGAGGTCCCGGCATGAGCGTTCATGAGGACGTCTTCGACCGGATTCGGACGGCCGTCGCCGAGGTCTCGCGTCGAGCGAAATTCGTGCGTCTGATCGACACCCAGGTCGCGCCCTATGCCGCCTCGCTCGCTGCTGCCGGAATCCCCACCCCAACCTATGACACCGCGCACCACGCGCACGGCTCGGTGGCCGACACCGCCGCCTTTCAACTTGCGCTCGATACGGTCAATTTTGGCTCCGGGTATTTTCCGCACCTGCGTAAGCGTCCTGGCATGTCCGGATACTTCACGGTAGCGACTTCGCTCAAGGAGCGCTGGGAGCGCCATGGCCCACTCAGCGGCGCCGAACTGCGCGCCATCGACACCAGCGACTGCGCCATCCTCTTCGGTCAAGCAGGGAACGAAGGTCCGGCGCAGGAACTGATGGATCTGTTTGCGCAGGCACTCAATGATCTCGGCGCGTGGTTGGGCAGACGGTATGACGACGATCCGCTCGGTCCCATCGAGGACGCCAACCAATCGGCCGCCCGACTCGTCGAGCTGGTTTCCGAGATGCCCCTCTTCCGAGACGTTTCCCACTACGAAGGAATCGAAGTCCCCCTCTACAAGCGCGCACAGATTCTGGTCACCGATCTTGCCATTGCGTTCGACGGCCAGGGCCCGGGCTCATTCCGGGATCTCGACCGCCTCACGATTTTCGCCGACAACCTGGTGCCGCACGTGCTGCGTGTCGACGGTCTCCTCGCCTATGACCCTGCTCTCCTAGCACACATCGAGCGGGGCGAGCTCATCCCGGCGGGATCGACAGAAGAAATCGAGATCCGCGCGATAGCGATCCACGCGGTGGAGCGAATCGCCAAGGAGCTGCACGCCTCAGGCGTCTCGGTCACTGCTCGGGAGCTGGACTACGTACTCTGGAATCGCGGTCTCGGCGAGGAGTACAAGACTCTCCCCCGGCACCGGACACGCACGGTCTTCTATTGAAACGTGGCTTAGTGTCCGACATTTTTGTTTGCACTATGACAGCGGGGTCACGAATTGGTCACGGGATTGCCCAGTTCTTACCGCAAACCTGAGGACCCCACAGAGCCGTCCGTCGCGCAGTTGTCACCCGGTATGGATTTGCACAACGTTCGCCTCATGCCTCCGCCGTGTCGGCACGCCCGAACGTGCCCGGACGATACCGGAGCCGGCTGCCTCTTCGCGGCTCGGACCACAGTGCTGTCGACGCAGTGCAGACTCCAGTCGAAGCGCCCCTCTGCATCGGGCTGCCGCTGCACCTCGGCCCTGCGTGAGCCCGGTAGAATCCAGGATGGAGGCACGGCGGCTGCAATGGGCGCAGGTCGACACTCAGCCGAAAGTGCTGCGGTTCACCGCTGACGAGGCGGTGGCGCTGGTGGCGGATTGAACGACACCTCGAGACTCATCTCCGACCCCCACCCATGAGACAACGACGCAGGTGTCGCCCTTCATGCCGGGGACC
>JAICRA010000394.1 GCA_025937615.1 Thermomicrobiales bacterium
ACCTTAGGGTTGGCGGCAAGCGCCTTCACCTTGTAGGCCTTAGAAGCAGTGCACACGACGATCCGCTCGTTCTTCCAGAGGAACCCAACCGGGATCACACGCGGGTTTCCGTCCGTTCCGTTGTAGGCCATCCGCGCCGGGATCGCGGAGTGCAGTAACTCCTGCGCGAGCGGATCGTGCATCACTTCGGTAACTTGCTCTGGACGCATGTTGATCTCCTTTCGGCAAGCGAGTTTCTATGTCACGTGCTTCAGGAGTCGGCCCTTGCGTACCGCGGGCGGCCGTTGGGCCGGTAGACCTGGATCGTTACCCCCTTCGGGGTGGACCGCGAGTCGGCCAGTTCGAGCGCGATGTCTGGGCCAGCATCGGGGAACAGCCGCGTTCCCTGGCCGACGACCACGGGGCAGATGAACAGGATCATCTCGTCGACAAGGTCGTGGTCGAGCAGGGACCGGATCAGGGCGCCGCTGCCGTGCACCTGCAGCTCGCCTCCCGGCTTGGCCTTCAGCTCGCCGACGGCGGCCGCGACGTCTCCGGAGAGGACGGTCGTGTCCGCCCACTGCGGGTCGGTCAAGGTGGTCGAGGCCACGTACTTGGGTCGGGAGTTGAGCGCCGTCCAGATGGGGTTGTCGCCCGGATCTGCCCATGCTCCCCAGGAGCCGGCAAAGATCTCGTAGGTCCGCCGGCCGAACAGGAACGCGTCGGCGCGCTCGTAGACCTGGTTCAGAAACATCCCGGCCTCGTTGTCGAACAGCGGCGCTTGCCATCCGCCGCGCTCGAATCCGCCGCTGCGGTCCTCGTCCGGTGCGCCGAGTCCCTGCATCACTCCGTCGACGGTGACCATGGTCGTGGTCGTCAGCTTCATGGTTGCGGTTCCCTTCTCGTCGGGTTGGTCGCGTCGGATCGGTCGGTCATCGCGCACCTCCTCTTTCGAGAACACGTCCGTCTCTCAATGTTAGCGAGGCCTCCTACGTTTTCACCCTCGCGTTCGCCCGATAAGAGGGTCGAGAACGGACCGAGTCGGCAATTCTTCGGCGATCATGTTCCCGTCATCCTGGCGACTGCTATGTGTAGCGGCGGCCGTGGCTAGGTTTGCCACGAAGAACTTCTCAGAACTGCGTTAAGGCGAAGTTCCGAGAATTCGTACTTTTTACACGAGAAGTTCGCAGGGCTCACCCTCCACGCGATTAGCAAAGAAAACGTCGTCGGATACCCTGTTGGTGGACGGTTACGTACCCCACAGAGTACAAACGGTTCAGGGTTGCGTTTCCGCGCTCGTTTCTCCGAGGGACGCACGTCACAAATAGAAGTAACGAAAGCTTTACCATGGACATAGACTTCAACTTTCACTTGATTCCCGACGCAAACGCCCGTGGGCAGAATCATTCTGCTTGCGCTGCACTGCCTCTTTGTCCGGCTGCGCTAGGTATCGGGATCAGTCCGAAGGTATCGAGGTTACGTGGCACAGCTGTAGGGTGACTAGGGTCTGAGGATATACAC
>JAICRA010000385.1 GCA_025937615.1 Thermomicrobiales bacterium
ATGGGGTGGCCACCGTCACCATCACCGAGGAGGAGACCGGCACCACCGAGTCGATGCGCCGGGCGGCGACCTGGGTCCAACAGAATCTGGAGTCCCGCGAGCAGCTGGGCAGTCCCGAGGTCACCACCGGCCAGGTCCTGCTCAGCGCCACCCGCTAGCGTGATGCTGGGGCGGTGATCGCATGAGGCAGGGTCAGCATCGATCCTCGCTCTGCCTCGGGTCGCCCACGCCGCTGAGACACATCGTGAGACAGGAGAACGCGCATGGCCTATGCGTTTGCGGTCCCCATACCTCCTGGCAAGACTGAGGCGGTACGCCGGCTCACTGAAGAATGCCTCGGAGCGCGCAAGCGTGAGTACGACGACATGCAGCGCCGCTCGGGGGTCACCGAGGAATCGTACTGGTTGCAACGGGATCCCGAGGGGGGTGATGTCCTGATCGTCGTCAGTAACAGCGACCAGATCGGCTTCATGGAGCTGATGGCCAACCCACAAACGCCCTTCGACCGCTGGTACCGTGACCAGATCCAGGACATCTTCGGCGTCGATATCACCGAACCGGCGGGAGAGCGTAACGAGTTGCTGGGGAGTTGGCCTGGGTAGCATCGTCTCAGGTGAACCCCGCATTTCCGCGATGACCGACACAAGGAGGACAGCATGCTCCGCACCTTGAGCGTCGTCGCGTTCGTGCTCGTCCCCCTCCTGACCCTCGTTGTCGCCACGGTCTACCCGGGTTTCGCGGCCCAGGAGGCGACCCCGACCGCTGACGACCCGGCGGCGATACACGCGGCGTTCGTGGAGGCCATCCAGGCCAACGACCCGGATGCCTTCGCTGCCCTGTTCGCACCTGACGGGGTGCTGGTGACGCCGTTCGGGGTCTTTCGAGGCCGCGAGGAGATTCGTGGCTTCCAAGCCGAACTCATCGAGAACAACCCGGGTCTGGAGGTGACCTTCACCGAGCCGACGGTGACGCACAACACCGCCGTGAGCCGCGATGAGGTTACCGCGGAGCCGTGGCGGGCCGCAGGAGCGGAGCGCATCATCATCATCCACACACTCGTTGTCGCCAACGGTCAGATCGTCGTCCTGGCCAACATCCCGGATATCGACGACCCGATGACGAGGGTGTTCTTCACACCGATGGAAGGTGCAGCCGCGACACCCGCGATGGCCACACCCGCGTCGTAGAAGACGCCACGGGGGACCAGACACTCCCAGTGGCGTCTTTGTGCTCGAAGGAACGAGCATCGCTACAACGCGTCAGGTGAGGCGAGGGCACTGGCTCGCCGCGTCTGAGGACGATTTTTGGCCAAACCTACGAGCTGCCACGACTTTGGCCAGCCAGATCCCGTAGCCCGTGGCTTCGTCCTCCGGATAGCCCTTCTCGCGGCGTTCATTGCGGGTGTATTCGGCAAAGACGGCAAAGCGACGAATCTCCTGGCGCGGGTGGACGTCTCTTGGCTCGGCGTTGGGCACGTCGGGACCCCGCTACGCCTGCCAGGCGCGCTTGGGCTCGGTGGCCCATTAAGCCGCCGGCGTCCCGGCTCGTGGCGTTCCCTCTGCCGCCAGCTCAGGCGTCAGCGTCAAGCGGTAGAGGA
>JAICRA010000150.1 GCA_025937615.1 Thermomicrobiales bacterium
CCCTGCGAAAGCGGTGCGTATTGCGCCGACCGCCCAGACACTGTCCCCACGATTGTCCCTGTAGCGCGCCAAAACAGCGCTCCCAGAGCCAACGGCAGCCAACGGCGCCCGATCTGTGAAGTTGAAGAGAGGAAAGAATTTACGAGGAGAATCGAAGATGCCCGAGAGGCGGATTTCCGTTTAGCAAACCGTTGCACAGGCCGATTTCGAAGCAGTCTCCAACATTTCAATTCAGCAGGATTGATGCGCGTCGGTCATTTCACCGAGCGAGCAGTAACGACGCGGCTATACTGGAAAAGCCCGTAAGTGATCGCGGCACATTGGAGGACTTATCACAATCGGCAAAATCGTGATCGTTGTGCGTCCGTAAATTGTTGATTCTAAATGGAGAGATGTCAGAGTGGTCGAAGGAGCACGCTTGGAAAGCTATTCGGGCGACGCTCACGAAGTCACGCTGAAACACCTCGCCGCGCATTCGATTCAACGACTTAGCGCTTGACGTTGCTCCTCGTTGTGACCCCGTAAACGTTCGTATTTCCCACCACTTTCGGGCTGCCCTTACACAGTTTCTACACAGTCCTCAGCTTCACTTGCTCGAGTACGAACCGATGTTCATCGATGCGCATCGACGCCTGCTTGGCTGGCACCCGCGTCAACTGGTCAACCCTCATGACGGCGTGTACAGCGCTCTCTTGAGCCGTTGTGTTGCTCCGATCAAGCACGTGTGCGTGAGCTAGCGTGCGTTCTTCAGGCTCGGCCGACATCGATCGACGCTCCGCCGGTCGAATCAGAGTCTGAACATCGGCAGCGGGTTCCACGGATGGGTTCGCAGCCTCCGCAGTTCGAGTTCGACGAGCCGCCGGTGAAAGCCGGCGCTCGGCCAGATCGCGAAGAGCTCCCTGACTCGTGCCCTTGATACGCCGAAGGTAAAGAGGCCTCTCGACACGTCGATCCAGTCCGCCTGTCGAAAGGGTTCGACGAGGGGGTGCGCCTCGAGCCGGTACTGCGACAGCTTGTGGTGGTGGTGAATCATCTCGGTGACTTCTGGAATCCACCCGACTTTGCCCTCGGCCTGGAGGTGTGCGGCGGCCAAGCCGGCGGAGGGCTCCAGGTAATCGAAGGTGCGATGCGTCCAGATCCCGAGATCGTGATAGGCCGCGGCCGTTGCGATCCGTTCGACCTCGACTTCCGTGGGTCCGAGCGCGAGACAGAGATTCAATACGCGGTATGAGTGGTTCCGATAGCCAACGAGATCCTCGCCCAGTTCCTGAGCGTGAACGGCGATCACCGTGTCCAGCACCGGAACATCGGTAAGAACGCGAGGATGGCTCACGACCTCGAAGCTGCTCACGGTTCGCGGGCTCAGTTCAGAGGTTGCTGCAGGAAGGCGATGATGTACTTCGCCGATAATTCCGGGTACTGATGCTGCGGACCGTGACCCGACTCGGGCAGCACGACGAGTTGCGCGCGCGGGATCTGACCGATCAGCGGATACCAGTTCGTTGCCGGAACGCTCGGGTCGTTGTCGCCGCAGAAAATCAGCATCGGGATCTGGCTCTGTATGAGCTGTTGCCGACGAGCAGCGTCGGCTCTGAAGCCCTCGCCGGCCTTCAGGTATGCCTGAAACTCCTTCTGCGTCGCCGGAATCTTCGATACCACGTCCGGGCGAGCGTAAATGCGATCGTGCGACAGCCGGGCAGCTCGCCGGCTGGAATCTGATTTCGGTTCAAAGAACAGGATCACCTCGTCATCCAGATCGTTCACCGGCTTCAGCGCTCGCTCAAGCCAGACCTGCTGGATCGCGGCCTGACCCGGACCAGGAGGAGCCGTTCCCACGAGAATGGCTTGCGACACCATCTCCGGGTAGCGCAACAGCACCGCTTGCGCGGCGAGACCACCCCACGACCAGCCGAGTACCGCCATTCGTTTCAGAGAGATGGCCGTGGCAAAGGCGTTGACGAACGCGGACGCGGCGGCCATGTCTGCCGGGAACGCGCCGCTGGAGTACCCGACGCCGGGATAGTCGACCGTGACGACTCGGTTGGTCTTCGCAAGAGAGTCAAGAAACAACGGATCCCATGTATCCAACGTGCCTCGCATGCGGTTGAGCAGCACCAGCGGGGCACCGGACCCAAACGTACGGTACGCGATCCTGTTGCCACTGACTTCCACGTACTGCGTCGGTGCTGACGCGGCACTCTGCGCGAGAGCAGACGCTGGCAGCAGGTCTGCAGCGACTGTAAGGACGACGAGGGCGATCATCACTCTCATGACAGAAGGCTCCGAATGTGCGCAGTGCTTCGCAACAGGCGCTCAGGCTCTTGGCACGCGCGCGTCGATCCAGCCCTGGATGTCATCCATCACCTGCTCTTTGCCGATGTCGTTGAGCAGGTCGTGGGCGTGCCCGTCGTACAGCTTCAGCGTCTTGTCCGACGAACCCGCCGTGTCGAAGAAGAGCTGACTGCCTTTCGGGTTGGTCACTTTGTCGGCCGTGCCGTGCAGAATGAGCACCGGCAACGTGATGAGTGGAAACTCCTCTTTGAGCCGTTCGTCGGCTCGGACGAGTTCCGCGACAGTCTTGGTCGGCTGGACCTCTCCGGCAATGAGCGGATCGTCGTTCATCGCTTCCACCACCTTCGGATCGCGTGAAAAGTCCTTGAACGGGAGCTTAAGCACGTGCGCGTGCGGCGCGAGGTGGCTCAGCCCCTTGACGACGGCCAACGCAAAGTCCGGTGCCGCCACCTGGAATGCAAAACTCTCACAAATCAGACCGGCGAGTTCCGCCTGATGTTCGAGCGTATAAACGCACGAGATCACGCCGCCCGCGCTGTGGCCAAGCAGCACGACGGGCAGACCCACGTGGCGAGATTTGGCGAGGGCGACGACCGTATGGACGTCATGAACGTAGTCCGAAATCTTGTCGAGATAGAACCGCTCGCCATCCGATTGACCGCGACCATGGAGATCGAGCGCGTACACGGCCAGGCCGGTGGAGACGAAGCGCTCGGCGGCCCACCGGTAGTAGCCGCTGTGTGAGTTGACTCCGTGGCAGATGACCACGATGCCCCTCGCCTGACTGGCGGGCTGCCACGAGCGGACGAAGATACCCAAACCGCCGGGGCCAGTCACCTTCTCCTCGTTCGTTGTAAACGTCGCTCCGAGAACCTGCGTCATGAACCCTCTCCTTCGGGCCTCGCAAGGCCCGGCTAAGCCTGGATGAATGCCAGCAGATCGCGATTGATCGTGTCCGCCTCGGTCGTCGGCATGCCGTGGGAGAACCCCTGGTAGGTCTTCAGCGTGCCGTTCCTCAACAACTTCGCCGACAGGGGTGCGGAGTCGGCATACGGCACGATCTGGTCGTCGTCGCCGTGCATCACCAGCACCGGCAACGTGATCTTCCTGAGGTCCTCGGTGAAGTCGGTCTGCGAGAAGGCGACGATGCCGTCGTAGTGCGCCTTGGCGCCGCCCATCATGCCCTGCCGCCACCAGTTCCAGATGACAGCCGTGGAGGCCGTGGCGCCGGGGCGGTTGTAGCCGTAGAACGGGCCGGACGCCACGTCGTAATAGAACTGGGCGCGCCTCGCTGCGACTTGCGCCTGGAACCCGTCGAACACCTCCTTCGGTAGTCCGCCGGGATTGGCCGGCGTCTTGACCATCAACGGCGGGACGGCGGCGATGATCGCCGCTTTGGCCGCGCGGCTCTCGCCGTGTCGCGCCAGGTAGTGCACGACCTCGCCGCCGCCGGTCGAGTGGCCGACGTGCACGGCATCCCGCAGATCGAGGTGCGCGGTCAGGGCAGCGAGATCGTCTGCGTAGTGATCCATGTCGTGGCCGTCAGCGGTCTGCGACGATCGGCCATGACCCCGCCGGTCGTGGGCGATGACTCGATAGCCGTGCCCGAGGAAGAAGAGCAGCTGCGCGTCCCAATCGTCCGCAGAGAGGGGCCAGCCATGGCTGAAGACAATCGGTTGACCGCTGCCCCAGTCCTTGTAGTAGATCTCCGTTCCGTCCTTGACGGTGATGAAACTCATGAGCAGCTCCTATCTACGATTTCGGTGCCTGGGACGGTCCTACGCCCAGCATCACAACACGCGACGTCTGGCGATTCCATTAGACGAAGGTCGAGGCTCGACCTTCGTAGGGGGGCGGCTGGCCGCTACGGAAGCGGGCGGCGGGCCGACTATTTCGAGACGCGTGAAGGGAGGGGGACCTCGAGTCTGGCCGCGATTCTGACCAACTCCGCGAGAGACTCGGCCTGCATCTTGAGCATGACCTGGCCCCGATGGGCCTTCACAGTCGCCTCCGTCATGCCGAGTTCGGCGCCCACTTGCTTGTTCAGAAGGCCCGAGACGACCCAGGCGAACACCTCGCGTTCTCGGCGTGTCAGGCGCTCATACCGATCGCGGAGCGCCTTGAGCTCC
>JAICRA010000100.1 GCA_025937615.1 Thermomicrobiales bacterium
CGCTCGCCCGTAGTTAAGTTCTTGAGCGAAGCCGAACTAACTGCTATCACAGGTGACCTTGGTGCGGGAGCGGGAGATCTCGTCCTTGCAGTCGCCGATATGCCAGAGGTGGTCGCGAAAGCGCTTTCGGCGGTCCGCGATGAACTCGGCCAGCGGCTCGGCCTCGCCGACCCGAACGTATTCGCATTTTGCTGGATCTACGAGTTTCCGCTGCTCGAGTGGAAACCCGAGGAGAGCCGCTGGGACGCAACCCACAATCCTTTTTCCGGGTTCCTCGAGGAAGATGCTGCCCTTCTGGACGATCGTCCCGGAGAGGTCCGAGCCAAGCAGTACGATCTCGTCGGAAACGGGAATGAGCTCGGGGGCGGAAGTGTGCGCAACCATCGCCGTAGTGATCAGGAGCGGCTGTTCGAGTTGATGGGGTATTCGCGTGAGGAAACCGCAGTCCGCTTCGGGGCGCTACTTGATGCTTTTGATTATGGGGCACCGCCCCACGGCGGCATCGCCATGGGGATCGATCGCTATCTAATGCTCCTTGCGGATGAGGAGAATATCCGTGAGGTGATCGCCTTCCCCAAGAGTCAGCGCGGTCTCGATCTCATGTTCGAAGCGCCTGACAGTGTCGGTTTGGATCAAATTGACGAACTAGGGTTGTCCGTATCTACGGAGCGGTCGGTCCATTTGTGGGGCCCGGATGGCCATGAGCCGTAGACCGTCAGCAATCCGCGGGTCGGCCCGACCGGCCATTGAGCAAGAGTTCACGCGCAATTGCAGCCTCGTTCCATGGCTGTTTCTCTCTACCCCAGATGATGCTCCCTTCATGGCCTTTGCCGGCGAGAAGCACACAATCCCCTGGACCTGCCAGATCAAGCGCCAGTTGGATCGCTTCTCGTCGGTCAGTGCGTAGGAATAGTGACTTGCCTACTTCCGCGCCCGCGGCCTCAGCGCCGGCCGCGATCTGCGCGATTATGGCGTCTGCATCCTCGAATCGGGGGTCCTCGCTCGTAATCACGCTGACGTCGGCCAACCGGGCGGCGATCGCCCCTTGCAGTGGCCGTTTCTCGACGTCGCGCTCGCCAGCACTCCCAAATACCGTAATCAACCGCCCTGACCGATGGAAGCGACGAAGGAGAGTAAGCACTTTCTCCATCGACTCGGGCGTATGAGCGTAGTCAACGACGACGCTGAACGGTTGCCCAACGTCGACTCGTGCCATTCTGCCCGGGACAGCCGGCGCCGCCGCCAGGGCGGCAGCAATCGCATCCAGCTTGATGCCTGCCGCAAGCGCGACTCCGGCCGCACAGAGCGCGTTCGCGACATTGAACTCGCCAATAAGCGGCAACTGACACGCAACGCGACCGCAATCGCTAGCTTCAAGAACGAACGCGCTGCCAGATGCACCCGCCTGAACCTCAACAGCGCGCAAGTCCGCGTCGGCCCCGGCTGCGCTGTACCGCACGATCGTCGCGCCTGCGGCGAAGTGCTCGATCGCACGTGAGCCGGCATCGTCCGCATTGACGACCACGACACCCGAGTTCATAGCCACACGCTCGAGCAGGGCGGCCTTTGCACGTCGATAGTTTTCGATCGTCCCGTGATAGTCGAGATGCTCGCGGGTTATGTTGGTGATCGCACCGATATCAAAGTGCACGTGATCCAGCCGGTGCATTGCGAGTCCATGCGAAGTCGCCTCGAGGGTCGCCCATGCCAGCGAGGCGTCGACCATCTGTCGTAAATACCTCTGGACGTCGCAGGACTCGGGGGTTGTCTGACGCGAGGGATGGAGATCCTCGTGATCCCCGATTCGAATGACAACTGTCCCGATCATGCCGGTCCTAGCTCCAGCTGAACGCAGAACATGGTCGATCAGGTACGACGTGGTCGTCTTGCCGTCAGTGCCGGTGACGCCTATGACACCAATCTCCGTCGAGGGATGTGCATAGAATTCCCCGGCGATAGCAGCCAGGGCCGCACGACTATCGTCGACTTGAATTTGAGGGAGCGCAGTCGGCACCGGTGATTCAACCAGGAGCGCGGCGGCGCCACGCTCCTCCGCATCATGCACGAATTGATGACCATCAAAGTCGGCGCCTCGCAACGCGGCGAATAGATCCCCGGGCTGAACGCGGCGCGAATCGTAGACGACCCCAGTGATGACGCTCGTGGCCGATCCGACGATCCTCGCTCCCCGAAGTGCCTCTGCCAGCGTTTGCAATGTGGAGGTGCGGAGGTTCATGCCTGTCCGCCTGCGTTGTAGATCTTGCGAGCGAGCATTGCCAGGAATGGGTGGTAAACGCGTTCCATGGCCAGTGGATAACGAACGATCTGCCCGCCGAATCGTGTTTTGAACTCGTAGAGGCCGCGGCGGTCGTTTCCAGTCGAGGCAGCGAGTCGATCGCCACTTTCGCTTACGCTCGATTCTGGATCGTACTCCGGAATGCCCCAGAGGTCGTAACGCCGGGCGCCGCGGCTACGCGCCCATCGCATCATTTCGTGCTGCAAGAGGAATGCGGCCCCATGGGCGCGGCCCTGAGTCGAGGAAGCCCCGTACATGTAGATGCCTTCATCCCCGAATACCGCGGCAATGGCGCCCGCCACGGGTTTTCCGTCGACCTCAGCGAATGCCAGGCAAGCATCATCGGCAAACAGGCGAAGGAAGTCGCGATAGTATCTGGGAGCATGAACGACGAAGTCATTGCGTGACGCAGTGTCGCGCAACATCTCGTAGAACCGAGCAATCGAGGCATCCGACGTCCCCCCAAGGCTCGTGGTGACCCCGCGCCGTTTCGCCAGACGGACGTTGTAGCGGGTCTTCGCATGCATCTGGTCGATGAGCGATTGGTCGTCGAGGAGTTCTACCTTCACCGTGCGGGTCGGTTGAATCGGCTCGGGACCTGGTGCCAACCGCACCGCCCGGCCAAGCTCCTCAGGCAGCACCTGGTCTGGCTCGACGATGACCGTCAGGGCTCTGCGCTGTCGAGCAATCTGGTCGATGCGCGCCCAAAGCTCCTCGAAAGCGGCGGCATCGCCAGCTCGCCAGATTGGTCCCCGCGGAATGTAGCCGATGCTTATCCCGGCTCGCTTCCGGAACAGCACCTGGGCTAGCGCGGCCCCTTCAGCGCTCCGGATCGCGATCCGCTCGACCTCCCAGCCGAACCCCTGCTTGAACGTTCCCCACCGCCACGACTGCAAGAGATGGCCGCCACAAGACCGAACGGTCGCGTCCCAATCCAATGGATCAGCGGCGAGCTTGTAGTTCTGATTCTTTTCGGGGACCGCGCGCGTCACGAAATGGACGGTTGAAGCGGCTCGAGCAGGGTGTTGACATCGTCGATTGCCGCCTCAATCAACTCGAGATCGGCCTCACCCGCGTCCTCGGCCAATCGCTCGAGCGCCCGCACGGCGCCCCTACCGCCGATTTGGCCGATTGAACTGATCGCCACGTGCCTAACCTCGGCGTCCTCGTCACGTGCCGCCTGAAGCAGCACTGGCAAAGCATCCGCGGAGCCAAGCAATCCGGCCGCCCGTGCAGCCTCGAAACGAATCTCGGGATCTTCACTCTCGAGCTGCTCCAGGATAATGGGGAGCCAGCGCAATTCTTGGCTACGACCCATAGCATAGAGCGCGCTACATTGCAGTCCGTGGTCGGCGGAATCGAACGCTTCCATGATAAGGGACGATACTTCTGGGTCAGAGGCGTACGGTCCAAGCGATTCCAGTGCCCGGCGCTGGACCGCGTAAGGAGCACCTGCTTGGCTCGCCGAGAGATGCAACTCGTTGCGAAGTTCACTTGCGACCCTATCGTCAAGTGAACCAACTGCGGCTTTGCTGGCGAAACGTTCGAGGGCCGCGGCTGCCTGTGCCCGCACGTCCGGAGATTCGTCGTTCTCGAGTATCTCTCGCAGCCGGCCGAGCAGATCGCTCGACTCATCTTCCCACAGGCCTGCCACCGCAAGTTGCCGGACGACCGCCGAGGAATCGCCGAGGGCGATCCTCAGGGCGCGCCCAAAATTCAGTTCTACCCTCTCTTCAGACAACTCGTCGAAGCGGCGGACCAGGTCGACGCGGTTGGCTTCGGGAATCGAGTCCCACGCCGCGGCCAGAGCCCGCTCGTTGTCACGCGAAAGATCGGACAATCGAGCGACCTGCGTCTCCGACAAGTCGCCATCCTGGATAGCGGCGATAGCTTCGCCGACGAGCGACCTCAGCTGCTGAGGTTGCTCCTGGCTTTGGTCCACCGAAACTGCTCCTTACGGGGTCGTTCCGGGAACGTACGTGTACGAGTCCGGGGCTTCAGGGTCGCGTGAAAATGCCCCGGTATCGTCCTGGTCAAGAATCGAGCGCAGGAGCGTTCCCGACATTGGACGCTCGATATTCACACCGGCGAGCAAGGTTTCGAAATCAATCGAGAAGTTTCCATCTCGCTGGAGTCCAACTCGCTCGAACGTCGCAGCGACTACCGCCTCCGGGCGCCGCCGGACCTTGTCGTCAAGTGGTTTCTCGTTCGCCATACCGCCAAAGCGAGATTCACTCAAGAGCTGAGCATCTTCAACGCCGCAGGCATAGGTTGTAGGCCGGAAGACGTATCGCGTGGCCCGCCGCTCATCCAGCTCCAGAAGTTGGTCACTGCGGGCGCTCTCCGGCAGGTATTCAACCCTGTAGTGACCATCGTTCTCAGTCCGCTGAATCGAGAGGATTGCACCTGGAACTAGATTCTCGCTGTAGAAGTCGTCCAATCCCAGGATGAAACCACCCCGATTCGGGGTCGGGTACCGCAGTTCCACCAAGTACGTCGTGAAAGACTGCGGGCACTCGAACGTCAGCACCGCTGACTTCTGGCCAGGGGTCATCGGACCCGGTAGTAGTGCCTGCATCTCAGCGTCAAACGGCAGCAAGCCGTGGATGTACTCGTAGAACGTCAATGTGTGATCGACCGACAGGCGTGAGCGATAGGCGGGCTCTGCGGGCCCTTCGTCGAGCAAGTAACGATAATCGCTGCCAATCTCGGTCAGTTTCCTTCGCGTGGTACCAATCTGCGGAAGACCGCTTGTGCTCCAGAATCGCTGACTGCCGGTACCGACGAACTCGAAGTCACGGTGCTCGTTCGAGAGGCGATAGTTTAGTGCAAATCGAATCAGCTCGAAATCTGGCGTACCCGGACGCACACCCAGCACATCCTGAGCGAGGTCGTCGTCGGTGAGCGGTTGCTCTTTCTCCTGCATATAGTCACGAAGGCGACGCAGATCTCCACGGCTGAACCGAGGAACGCGCTCCTCCATGAGCCATTGCTCGCCGAAGGTTGCGATCCGCGGATCGCTGCCGAGCCGTTCCCGCAGCGCCAGGGCGAGGTTGACGTCGTCGACCTCGGTCACGTCGGTCGGCTTGGCCGTCTGGGTGGTAATAGTCCGTGCGACAGCCGCCGGTCCCTCCTCAATACGCTCTTCCACGATCGGAGGGTGCGCCTCTAGCCCGGCGGACGGACCATCGGTCTGGAGTTCACTGATTTCCGCCAGAACATCGACCTGAGCCGGTTCCTGACGTGGCCGGGGCCGCGGCGTGAGACCCTCGGGCTTTGGCAACGGTGTATGGAAGCGGGAGGCAAACGTGTGCCTTGCTTCCGCCGGGGAAACTCGCGGTGCTTGCCCGTCTCGGGTCGTCACAAGATACTGCTCACCGTTGACATCCTCAACTGCAAAGATGTCCGGGTTCGCCGTGATCAGGGCATCAATTCGTGCTCGTGTATCTTTCTCTCCCTGGGAATCAAGAAACTCGACAAGAGAGCCGAGAGAGATTCTGATCGGGGCATTCGCAGACATGAACATGCCTCGCGCCAGGATCAGACCCATGACCTTTTCCGCCAGCTCCTGCCCACGCTTGTTACCTGCGAACCGCAGGGCAGGCCTAACCTGTTGCTCGACCACTTTGCGCCCTTCCCAATGAACTCATGTCCTCAATAGTGACTGGTGTTGAGAGCCTGAAGCATCGCACCTGCTAGTTGAACACGGGACCGCGAGTACCACGTCTAGGTTTGCGTCTCATCGGCGGAGTCGGAACCGGTTCCTGACGCTGCCTGAAATTGTCCGGGGTGCCTCCTCAGCACGTCGATCAGCTGCTGAGTGTTGACCGGCTGCGCGGCATTGC
>JAICRA010000032.1 GCA_025937615.1 Thermomicrobiales bacterium
AGCACCAGCATGATCAGCCAGAGATTGCGCCCCAGGATCGACACGATAAAGATCAGCAGTGGTAGTGTCGGCACGTTTGAGATGATGTCGGAAGCGCGTTGGATGACAGAGTCAGTCGCGCCACCGGCGAAGCCACTGAGGATGCCGAGCGAGGCGCCGATCAGCGTCGAAAGGAGCGCCGTCAACGTGGCGATGAGCAGAGCCACCGGGAAGCCATAAAGCAGACCCTCCCAAAGATCCCGACCCAGGCCGTCTGTCCCCATGATGCCGAAGACCGTGCCGCCGAGGGTCACCTGCATTGGCGCGAGCTCGTCTTCCTCATTCGCGACGACGACCTGCACGTCAACCCGGTAATCACCGTTCAGTGGATCGATACGCCCGGATCCGTCGCTGGCGGGAACGCCAAAGAGTGCGCCAGCCAGGATCGGCTGGATGCGGCGCGGGGTGGCCACGCCCGGGTACTGCTCGGCATAGAAGCGCGCGACGGCGTCGGCCGCGGCCGGCTGGTCGGTCAGCGGGATTCGCTCCGGTACGTCGTAGAAGCGCCGATACGGCGCGGTCTCGCCGGGGCGCGGACCGCGCACCGGGACGCTGGCAAGACGAATCGTACCGCCATCAGGCCGGGTCAGGCTGACCAGGATCGCCGGGGCTCGGGAGTTGAATGTCAACCCGTTGAGCGTCAGGATCAGCGACGTCGGCGCTCGGTCATAGGTGAAGGCAATCGGGGCCTGATAGAGGCGGACTTCACCGGCGGGGATTGTGGACGTTTCCGCGGGTTGTTCGACGTCTACGACAGTCTGTGGAAACGCAGCTTGACCGCTCAGGAACGTAGACCAGATCGGCGGCGCATGGCGCGGGTTGTTTGCCCAGTACGCTGGGTTGCTCCAACGTGCTGATCCGAAATCGAGAGGATAGGAAAGGAGCACCCAGAGGGAGATCAGGAGCATGAGGGTGAACAACACCAATCCGGCGCGGCCGCTGCCGCTCGTGAGAAAGAGCCGCCATGCGCTCGGCGGCGCGGAATCGGCCGTGGTTTCGCTCTCGACCCTCGCCTCGACCGTCCCTTGGTCGACCACAATGACCGGTGATGGCTGTGGGGCGACGCCGGGAGCAATGTGTGACCGCTCCGGACACGTCTCGTCACTCACTGCGCGTCAGCCATAACGCACGCGAGGATCAAGCGCCAAGTAGAGGATATCGAGGACGAATCGCAAGACGACGTAGAGCAGCGTAAAAATGAAGGTCAATGCCACGATGACGGCCTCGTCCAGCGCCCCGATCGCCTGAAAGTAGAGCTGGCCCATCCCCTGCCAGTTGAAAACGGTTTCGACGAGGATCGAGCCGGAGAGCGAACCAGCCAGGCCCAAGACGAGTCCAGTGACGATCGGCGGTGCCGCGACGCGCAGAATGTGCCGGCGTAAGACCCGACTCTCAGGCAGCCCCTTTGCGCGCGCCAGGGCGACGTGATCCTCCTGGGCAACGGTCATGGTCATGGTGCGCACGGTGTAGATATACGGTCCAACACTGACGGTGACCAGGGTGATGATCGGCAGCAGCGCGTGCTTGCCGAGGTCGAGCAGCCGCTCCCAGCTCCCTACTGGTGGCGGGGTCGAGAACATGCCGCCGGACGGCAGCCAGTTGAGCTGGAATGCGAACAGGAGAATGAAGAGAATCCCAAGCCACCAGCCCGGCACCGCAAATGAGATGGCGGCGAAATAGGCGACCGCTTTGTCGAGGGGCGTGCCGACGCGGGTCGCCATGCGCACGCCGATGAGGAGTCCGACTGCCGCGGTGATCAGCGATGCGGTCGTCAACAGCAAGACGGTGTAGGGCAGGCGCTCCAGCACGATGGCGCCGACCTCGCGTGATCCCGAGGCCGTCTGTAACGACCGGGATTCACCGAGATCGAGCCGCAGGACGCGACCCACTGCCGCCGGCAGTCGGGTGTACCACGGCTCGTCGAGCCCATAGAACGATTCCAGCTCGGCCTGGCGGGCTGTCACCGTGCGCTCCAGCTCGGCGGGATCGCGAATCGTCTGGGACAGCGACTGTCGCATGGCGCGCACGTCTTCGCTCACCTGAACTCGCAGCTGGTTGTCAGAGAATCCGGTCGCGCCGAGCACGACGACCAGGAGCACCAGCACAGCGAGCAGGACCCCCAGGAGCGAGAGTGCCCGCAGAGCGAGTTGGCGTACGGTGACGGCCACGACCGTCCTGCGCCTTCGTTAGACCCCGATCTGCACGTCGACCGCTCGTTCCGTGACACGGGCGAGCTCATCGCTCGAAGCCAGCAGGTAGAGCTGGTAGACGCTCGGGAAAAGCAATCCCGTGATATCGGCGCCGATCTCGACAGTGAACGCGCCGTCGGCGCCCGTGGCATCGCCGCTGGCCACGATGGTCGTCTCCGGGTCGGCCGCACTGGGATCAACCAGCGCGTAACGCAGCGAAAGCGCTCCCGGTCCCTCGACGGTGACCGGTAGAGAGACAGCCTCGCCGAGCACGACCGGCGGTGGGGCTTCCACGTCAAGGGCGAGTCCTGGCGGCTCACCGAACTCCCAGTCGCCCGGTTTGAACGGATAACCCTCGGCACGGAACGCGTCCGCCTGGGCAAACTGAGCAGGCGGGTCGTAGCGGGTCAGGAAGAACGGCCCGTTCGAGATCATCAGCAGGTTGGTTTTTTCGAACCAGTCGATGCAGGCTTGATAGCGAGCCTTCGCCTCGTCGATTGTGGCCAGATTCCGACCGTTCAGGTTGAAGATGGCCTCGGGGAACGCTTCGTCACCGAGGAAACCCCGCATGGTGCGGATGACGAGCCGGGCGTCGGTCTCGGTGACCAGACTCAACCAGGGAACGCTGAAGCGGGCGGCGGCGGTGTCTGAGTACGCTCCCCGCCGCTCCGTGAAGACGACTTCGTCCATGGCGTAGAGCAGCTCCCACGGCGTGCTGACGCCGCCGGCGATCCCGTACGAAGCGATGTACGAAGGCTCGAAATGCCAGAAGTCGACATACGTCTCCAGCCGGTTGTCCTCGAGCAGGCGAAAGCCCTTGAATGTCTCCAGGAATGGGCGCGCCGTGATCCCCAGGGCCGTCTCGATCTGAATCCGCTCCTCGTCGTATGCCATCTCCCAGGCCTGCGCAATCGAATAGATGAGATCGGCCGGGGTGATCTGCTGACCGTGGTGGAATGGCGCCTGGAAGTACTTGTTGTAGTCGTAGGTGACCTTGCTCACGGCGGTGACACCGGGGCCGACAGGCGTCCAGGCATTCGCCGCCGCGTCCCACAGCACGGCATCCTCGGGGACATCGAGAGTGCCATCGGGCCCGGCGGTCTCGGGCTCAAAAGTGGTGCGGAACGGAATTGGAAGGCCACTAAAGGGGTGACTGATAACCGGCGCGTCGACCAGATTCCTGTAGATGTCACTCGAGTAGGCGTCGCCGAAGCCACCCACCGGATTCCAGACCGTGCGATCGGTCCAGACCCAGAGATTGCCGACCCGGATTTCCTCTGAGCCGGCCACCGTCGCCTCGCGCAAGCTCAATGCCGACTTGGGGCCGCCGACGATATCGACGTTGAGGTTCTCCAGCTCGTTTCTGGCGGGGAAGGTCTGCAACGCGGTGGCCAGCCAGAGACGGACGCTCTCGCCGAGGCCCATGCTCGTCATCTGGCGGTAGAGATCATCGCGCTCGTCCTTGCTGCTGAACTCGCCGCGGTAGAGTTGCTGGCCGATGCGGTCCAGTTCCTCGTTTTCATACTGCCAGAATCCGGTTTCGAGCCAGCCCGGCATATTGGCAAGCCACGGCGCGTACATCTGATTGATCGTGCCGAAGTCGTAGCGATCGGGGGCGGTGCGGCTCCAGCCTTCCGTGTAGGCGTGCCATTGGAACGTCAACGGATCGCTCGCGTAGACGGCGAGCGTGGCCGGGCCAAACGGCTGGTAGATGGGCTGGACCTGGAACCCGGCGCCTTCGAGTGCGGCACGGAAGAGATCGCCTATGTCGCGGCGCTCGTCCTCGACACGGACGATGATCTTGAGCATCACCGGCCGGCCCTCGAAGGACCAGACCCCCTGATCGCGCGTCGCCCCGGCCGCTTCCATCTGCTCGGCGATCAGACTATTGGCAAACTCGGGATCGTAGCGGATACCGGAGCGGCGCACGGTCTCGAAGACCGTCAGCTCGTCATAATCGAGAGGACTGACGTGGCTGATCATCGGTACGGCGCGACCGCCATAGATATCGCCGGCGATGAAGTCGCGGTCCACCAGGTACTGCACCGCCCGCCGGATCTCGGGAATCGCGAACGGGTTCAGCTCGCCCTCTCGCGCCGGAGCGGGGTTGAGGATCAGCGACAGGGTCGACGCTGGCGCCTGGATGACACGCACGCCCTCGGCGCCGGCGAGCTCCTCCGCCCCGGCGGCCTTGAGACCGTAGAGGTAGAGGTCCATCTTGTCCTGCGTGATCTCGATCGGCGCCTGATCGACGTTGAACGCAGAGAAAATCAGTCGCTCGGCGGCCGGACCGGGGCCGCCGGTCTCCTGCGCCGCGGCACGGGCAAGAGCGGCGAGGCTGCCGGCAGCTGGGACGGCAGACGCCAGTCCCAGACCCGCGATGCCTTGCACGAAGCGACGGCGAGAGATTCCATCGACCGCGACAGCGGCATATGGAACATGGTTCTTCGTCATGATCGGACCTCCGGCGGCGCGGCCGCGGCGCCGCTGGTTCACCCTTAAGGAACCTCGTTCATTCCCGCCACGGGGGTTGCTCCAGCTACAGGAGTTGCCGCGCCGACGGCAGACTCGTCACGGATCTCCTCGAGCTCCCGCGCGATCGAATCGAACCCGAACTCGGTAAAGAAGGAGGCGGTCGCCACGTTCCCCGTCTCGTCGTAGGCGGATACGTTGCGCGCCCCTTCTCCGGTGACCGGCATGTAGACATTGGTCTGAAACTCGCCCCGTTCATTGGAACGGAGGTTGGTGATGGTGATCCCACCGACATCGATCGTGATCTCGGAATCAGGCTGGAACCCGAAGCCTTGGATCGCCACGTCGCGTCCAGCATCCCCACTCGGCGGGTTGAGAAAGAGCGATGGGGGAGCGATGGCGCGCTTGCGAGCGAATCCGATCTGCTGGTTGGGACCCACGAATTCGCCGAGCCGGGTGTCGGCCCAGACGAGATAGACGTCGTCTTCGCTGGTCGCTAAGCCGAAGTAGTCTCCCAGGAAACGACCACCCGGGAAGCCCCGTAGCGAGTTGGATGCGAAGTCAGTGACCCGCGTGTCCGGGACGTTGAGGCCGTTCTGCTCGTCGACGAATCCCCACGTCGCTCCCTGGTCATCGGACTCCGAGTAGTAGATGTGGAAACGCGCCTCTTGCGGATCGTCGCGCATATCGCCCCACATGGCGTGCAGCTTACCGTCCGGTGCGACGTCGATCGCGGGGAAGAACTGGATGCGATCGGTGTCGTCGGCGTTGATGCGCACCGGCGCTTCCCAGGCCTGACCCTTGTCCAGGGACCGCAGCAGGTAGATATCACCGTCATCGGTCGGCTTGTCACCTGGCTTCGCCGTGATCGCGACATAGATCTCATCGTCGGCTCCGACGGTGACCTGCGGGAATGCAGAGCCCCACCAGCGGAAAAATGTGTTACGCGGTCGGAAGTGGATCTCGCGGAAGACTCCGGCCTGGATCGGCTCCCCAAAGGTGCGACCGCCGTCTTCGGACAGCGTCACCATGATCGTGGCGAGTCCTTCCTGGACCCCGTCGAGCGTCGTGTCGAGGTAGGCGACAACGACGGTGCCGTCGGCCATGACCGCGGGTTGCGGCCCCTGAACGGTCTGATCGGCTTCCGCACCGGCGGCCTCGCCTTCCTGCTGTGCCTGCTGGTTGATCTCGCCGTCGTCGGTCTCAGCGTCAGCGGCGGACACGCCTTCTTCGCCCTCTTCGCCGGCGCCCTCGGCTTGAAAGACGGTCGGGCTCACCCCAATCGGATCGCTCCAGGTGGCCCCTCCGTCAGTAGAGCGCACCACGCGGATTGTCGTCTCGGTGATTGGCGACGTGAGAAACGGCAGCTCGTCCGCATAGAGGGTAGTGAATCGCGTCTTGAATTCGGTGTAGGCGATGTAGATGATGTCCCGCTCGGGATCTTCAGGATCCGGTCCGATCGCCATCCACGGTTTATCGAGAAATTCAGCCGCGACCTCACCCCGTTCCCGGCCCGATTCGTCGGGGGACGACGTGGTCTCCACGGTCGAGCGCGCGGTGGAGACGGCTTCGCCCCAGGTCAGACCGTCGTCCTCGGACTTGGAAACTACGATGCTGGAGATCTCGGTCGCGGACACCAGGCTGCCGAGCCTGAATTCTTCCAATCCGAGTGAGATCGAGGCCATGTAGACGTTGCCATCCCGATCAAATGCCACCACGGGATCGCCGGCCGCGCTCAAATCCTCCTGGAAATACCGCAGCTGGTTGGGGCCTTCCCAGGTTTCACCGCCATCAAACGAAACGTACGACGACATGGAGGGGAAGTTGTAGTCGATGACGCCGACCACCAGGTGCTCCGGATCGAGCGGATTGACCGCGATGTGGGGCTCGGTATTGAGCGGGAACAACCCGAGCTGTCGGGTCAAGAGCTGGTTGCGGCTGAACGCGGGAGCGGCGGAGCGGAACGGTACCTGGGGTGCCATGGCGCTTCCGCTTCGGGAGCCGCCCGGCACAACCCCGTAACCTGTCCAATCAACGCCTCGGGCCTCACCACCAGTCGGGATATCAAGCAGCCGGGGATCCTGCCCCGTCGCCATCACCCACGACGAGGCGCTCAACATATTTTCGACCGGTTCCAAGAGCCGGAATTCGCCGACCGGGATCGCTCCTTCCTCCTCGGCCTGACCGACAGGAGGGGGAGCAACGGTACCCAATATGGCCGTAACGACGAGCAGAACGAGGGCTCGCGCGCCGAGATGCCAACGACTGCGGCCGCGGCGCAGAAGCTTGGGTGATCGGGCAAACGTCATGGGTTCCCCTAGTAAGCGGAAAATGCGGCGGACTTGGCACCGTGCAACGTTGTCATCTCGTGGCTTTTCCGTGAGGGTACCACGGGCCGTGGTAAGACCACGTGCACGGCATGCCACTTGGGACTGGATAGACCGTGCTTGCCGAACGTGTCCCGGCTGCCGTCTAATCTGCGTATCGGCATCGCCCGCCCCGTTCTAAACCGCAGTAAATCGGCGGTTCTCGGCTGGCCACACCGTCAGGAGTTGCCCATCATGACGCGCAGGACCGATTTTCGGCCGCTTTCGCTGCGTGCGGCGGTGATCGCTGCGCTGTTTTCGCTGCTTACGACGGTGGCACTTGTGATGCCGGTGCTCGCGCTCTTCCAGGATGAAGAGGAAGTGCAGCCGCTCGCCGGAGTCTTCACTGTAACGATCGCCAGAAACGATATCCCACCGAACTTGGCCGGCGGACCCGCGCTCGCCGGTCTGTGGAACGTCACCTTCAGTGGTGACGGCAGTTTCAGCCTTGCTCGGCAGGATGTGGGCGAGGTCGTAACCGGCAGTTTCGAGGCCGCCGAAGCAACGTTGACATTCAACGAATGGAGCGGCCTGGTAGGATGCGACATAACCGCCGATAGCGGAGAACCGGCCACCTACGCGTGGCGGCAAACCGACGACCGGCTGACCTTGACCCCGATCACCGACTCTTGCATCGAACGGCTGACGCTGCTCACTACGCGCCCCCTGGGCGGGTTCGAGGCCTGCGCGGTCTCGCCGCGATCGCTGACCGACCCCTTTGCCCCAGGTCTCGCGCCAGAAGCCCTGGCAACGCCCGTCGCCATGGGGGAAATCGGGACCGGCGTCGCGGCGCAGGAGGGTCTCAGCGAGGGAGCCGACGCTGAAGAGGCGATCGACAGCCTGTTGCGCCAGGCGAACGGCTGCTGGGCCACAGGAGATCCGACGCGATTCCTCGCGCTGCATAGCAATCAGGTTGTCGAGGAGATCGGCTTTGTTGGCCCAATCGACGAGTTCGTCCGCCAATTGCGCCTGTTCATGGCGACTCCGCTTTCGTTCGAACGGATCGGTCCGGTCAACCTTATCGACTCGGAGCATGCTTGGGCTTACGTGGAGGTGACGCTAGGCGGGGATCCTCTCCCACAACGGATCGACTTCGTTTTCGAGAATGGCACCTGGCTTTTCGACACGTTCTTCCTCTTTGGGCCAACCACACCGGGCGGACCCCCAGTGGTTGAACCGTGACGTCCACTTCGGCGCGACGTGGAACCCGATCACGATCCAGCTGACGGAGCTGACGGGCAGCAGATCGTCCGGCCAGACCCCACGGTCTCGACAACCCTTGGCACCGGCAGCATGTTGGGCCTCGGGTGCGTCCTGGCAGTGGTCCTGCTGGTGATTATTGCACTCGCGATCAGATGGTTCGCGGGCGGCTGGTAATGGACCGGGCGAGGGCAGGTAAATGTTCGGTGACCGCGCCCGGGCGCGGGACTCCCGGCCGCTCGCGGGAGGTCGCTGACGCCTTACAGCTACACTAATGATGTGAGACCGACGACGTCGGGAACACCGCTGTCCCACGAGGCGCGGGGAAGCTCAGCCCTGATTTCTGAGGCAGATGCAGGCCGCGAGTCCTTGGGACGCGGTAATCAGATCCGATACATCCTATCGGTGGTGCTTGCACTGAATCTCGCCGTAGCCGGGGCGAAACTCGGTTACGGATTCTTCAGTGGTTCGGTGGCGATGTTCGCCGACGGCTTTAACTCGCTCCTCGACGGGTTTGCGAACGTAATTGGCATCGTCGGCATCGCCGTCGCGGCACGACCGCCCGACAGGGAGCACCATTTCGGCCACGAACGGTACGAAACGCTGGCCTCAATGGCAATAGGCGCTCTGATGGCCGTCGGTGTGCTGGAGATCGTCCAATCGGCCATCAGTCGCTTGCAGACGGGGGAGACGCCGCAGGTTACGCGACTCTCGTTCGCAGTGATGATCGGCACCATGGCGGTCAATACCGGAGTGACCATCTGGGAACGCCGGGAGGCGCGCAGACTCCATAGCGACCTATTGGAAGCGGATGCGCGACACACGGGATCGGACGTGCTCGTCTCGGCGGCGGTCATTCTGGGGCTGCTCGGTGAGCGGAGTGGTTTGCATGGCGCCGATGCCGCGGTGTCCCTGGTCATCGCCGGCATGGTGGCCTGGGCGGCCTGGGGGATCTTGCGCGAGGCATCGCTTGTGCTTACTGATGCCGCGACTGACGTCGAGCCCAAGGCGCTGCTGGCGGCAATCGTGAGCGCCCCAGGTGCGATCACCGCGCATAACCTGCGGGTGCGCTCCTCGGGTGGACGAAACTGGGTAGAAGTCCATGTAACGGTTGATCCGGATCTCACCATCAAGCAGGCGCATGAAGTGGCAACGGAGGTGGAGAGCGCGATTCGCAATGAGGTCGGCCCCGAGACGCAGGCAATCGTGCACATCGAACCGGCAGAACCGCCTCACACTCGGCCGGACCCCATTTTCGGCCAGGAGCTTGAGCTGACGACTGACGAGGCGACTGGAGCGCGGCGCGTCCAGCGTCCATGGAAAGGCACTAGGTGACGAAATCACGACGTCTTACTAACTCACAACCGAGCCAGGGAGGATCGCGGCCGGCGCGGACCCAGAATGGATCTGCCCGGGACGGAAAACAACGTGGCGAACAGTGGGACTCCTCCCGCACGCCTGGGCAGCGCCC
>JAICRA010000173.1 GCA_025937615.1 Thermomicrobiales bacterium
AACCGAGTACGACGACGGTCGTTCAACTCGATCAACGCCTGGTCGTCGACGACGCCGGCAACCTCATCATCACCCTGCAACCGACAGTCTAGCGATCCATTTTCCGCGTCGTGTCCTGAGTTCCCCGGCACAGCGCGTCGACCGTGACCTGTTGACACGCCCTACTGAACTCCGTACAGTAGGGCGTGTCTGAAGAACCCAATACGGTAAGCGGATGATGCGCTGTGCGGGTCCGGCTCCTACGTTGCTTTCGTGCGCAGCCCCGCTACGATCGCCGCGTGGAGATGGTCAGGCCACAAGGAGCGCCGTGAGTCGTTGTCTGCAAACGGCCACAAGTCAGCCCCCGGCTAGCTCTGCGGTCGCTGCCATGCCGAAGAGCAACGGAACTCGGATGGGCATCGGAGAGGTGGCGAAGACTGTTGGTCTGAGTCCATCCACGCTTCGCGCCTGGGAGGCAGCAGGACTCTCTTCACCGCAGCGCGACGCTTGGGGTCGGCGCTGGTACTCCCGCTTGGAGACGAAGCAACTACACGAGATCAAGCGCCTCCGCGAAGAGCAAGGTCTTTCGCTGCGAGAGATCAACCAGCGACTAATCGAGCGCAACGGCGGACGTCCAGCAGCCGTTTCTCAGAACCAGGTTGAACACTGCATCGCGCAGAGGCTGCGAAGCATGCGCAATCAGTTGGGACTGACCCTGCGCCAAGTGGCCGAGCGTACCGATCTCTCCGCGTCCTACGTAAGCTCAGTCGAGAATGGCTATATCCGACCATCGGTCTCTGGTCTGCTCAAGCTATCTCAGGTCTACGGCGCCAACATCCTCTCGTTCTACGAGCCATCTCCGGAGCCACGGCGCCGGCTTGTGAAGTCAGGCGAGGCCGAAGTGATCGCCATGGGCTATCCCGGTGTCGGCGTCGCGCTGCTCACGCCGCATGACGGGGCCATCGAGCTGCACTTGTTCGAGCTGGCGCCGGGCGCCAGCAGCGGCGGTTCGTACCGACACGAGGGGGACGAGTTCTGGTACGTCCTGGCCGGTACGCTTGGGGTCTGGTTGGAGGACGAATTCTTCCGTCTCGAAGCCGGGGATTGCCTGGCGTTTGCCAGCACCGATCAGCATCGCTTTGCGAACCTCGCTGCGGGAGTGACGACCTTTCTGGGCGGCAACACGCCGTCCACGTTCTAGCAGGCGCCGCCGCCAGACGGGCGCGCGGGAGGAGCCATGGACGGCTACGACGTCGAGCTGCGCAATGCGACGAAACGATTTGGTGACCTAGTCGCCGTCGACGCCGTCAACCTCGCTGTCAAGACCGGCGAGTTCGTCTCGATCATCGGTCCCAGTGGTTGCGGCAAGACCACGACGATGCGCATGATCGTCGGGCTCGATCAACCCGACGGCGGGGAGGTGATCATCCGTGGCCAGCCAATGCAGGGGGTCCCGCCCTACGAGCGCAATGTCGCGCTCGTCTTTCAGAGCTTCGCCCTCTTCCCGCATCTCGACGTTTTGGGCAATGTCGAGTTCGGGCTGCGCATGCGCGGCGTCGCCAAAACGGCGCGACGCGAGCGTGCCATGCGCGCTCTACGAACGGTCGGTCTGGGCGGATTCGAGCGACGGCGTGTCGGCCAACTCTCGGGCGGTCAGCGGCAGCGAGTGGCGTTGGCGCGCGCGCTCGTCGTCGAACCGGCGCTGATTCTCCTCGACGAACCACTCGGCTCCCTCGACGCCCGCCTCCGCATCGAAATGCAGAGCGAGCTCAAATCACTCCAGCAGCAGTTGGGGATCACATTCATCCACGTTTCCCACAACCAGGGCGAAGCGCTGGCCATGGCCGACCGAATTGTGGTGATGAACGAGGGACGTTTCGAGCAGGTAGACGTCCCGGCCGCCATCTACGGCAGCCCGCGCACGCGCTTCGTCGCTCAGTTCGTCGGCACGAACAATATCTTCGACGGCCCGGTAACCGGCGGCGAGGACGGACGGGCGCGGGTGCAGACGGCGGCGGGCGACCTCGTTGTGGCGGCGAACGGCGCCGCCCGCGGACGGGAGCGACTCAGCTTCGTCGTCCGCGCCGACCGCTTGCGCTGGCTGGAAGAAGGAGGCGGCGCGGACAACGAGTTGGAAGCGGTCGTGCGCGCAATCGAGTACACGGGGAGCCTCAGCACGATTTCACTCTCACTACCTAGCGGGGGATTGCTGAAGATGGAGCAGCATGAGAGTCTGCTGCGCCACCGCGCCCCCAAACACGGGGAGACGCTGCGCGTCGGTTGGGACGCCGATGACGGCTTCGTGCTCCCCGACGCTTAGGTCAGGCCACGAACGCGGCCGGAGTGGTTTCGGCCGCGGTACAGGGCAAACACGAGGAGGTCCAGGATGTCGGAGGACGTTCGTAACGGGCAGAGCATCCTCGGGAATTTGGGCGCACACCAGTTCGACCGGCGGAAAATGCTGCGCACTGGTCTGCAAGTCGGCGCGGCGCTCGGTGTGCCCGGGCTGGCCGGGCTAACAGTCATCGGCGGTCCCGGCGAGGCCCTTGCGCAGGATGATCCGACGATCGATCCCAACGCTCCCGAGTGGGAGCCGTCGGCCGAGCCACGCTCGCCGCGCAAGTACCGTTGGGAGCCGCTGGCCGAAGGTCAAAGCGCGACGCCTACAGGCCTGCAGGTCCGCACCATCGGTCTCGGCGTCTCGGTTCAGGATCGTTTCCTGAACGAGTTCGAACGCCGGACGGGGCACTCTACCAGCGGCAAGGTGACGACGCTGACGGCGATGATCACCGAGTGGCTGGCAGGCGGCGCCCAGAGCTACGATACGAACGAGACGAATGCCAATCGCAATGCGGCGCTGTGGGATACCGGCCTGCTGCAGCCGATTCCGGTGGAGCAAGTCATCCCCTGGCAGTACGCGCGCGACACCTACACCAGCAAGGAAGCGCTAGGCTACGATCCGGTCAGCGGGTACCCGCTGGTCGAAGTCTGGGTCGACCCGGACAACCAGACCGAGTTCAAGCTGGTGCCTCAGTTTTACAACTGCGACTCGATTGGCTATCGCTACGATCTCATTGGCGAAGACATAACCAGTTGGGGCGCGCTGCTCGACGAGAAGTATGCGGGCAAAGTCGCCATTCTCAATGACAGCCTGTTGACGCCGGGCTGGGCTGCCGGATACCTAAGCAAATCGGGACAAATTGAGATTGCTCGCACCGACAACATGACGCATGAGGAACTCGACCAGGTCATCGACTTCCTCATCGAGAAGAAGCGGGCCGGTCAGTTCCGGGCCATCTGGGAGGACTACGGCCAATGCGTCAATCTTCTGGCGTCGGGTGAAGCGTGGATCACCGATGCCTGGAACCCGGTCGTCGAGGATGTGAAGAAGCAGGACGTCGTCTGCAAGTACGCTTTCCCGGAAGAGGGATTCACCGCCTGGTACCACGGAATCGCGGTGCAGAAGGACACCCCCAATCTGGAGGCGGCGCTCGACTACATCAACTTCTGCCTCGAGGGATGGTGGGGATCGCAAGTCGCATTGCAGGGCTACTACTCCCCGACGACGACCTGCGACGTCTACCTGGAGACGACGCGCAATACGAGCGAAGACTTCACCGACTACGAGTGGTGGTATCAGGGCGGATCGAGCCCTGACCCGAAGGAAGGTTGGCCCCTTACCGGCCGTGACACCGGCGCGTACGACCGGCGCTGGGCAAACCTCATGCACTGGATGACCTGGCCGGACGACCCGGACTATTACGCGACGCGCTGGAACGACTTCCTCTCGGCGTAGAGGAGGCGGAGGGCGCACATAGGGGCACGGCATGCCGTGGCCAACCCCTCTCCCATCGAAATGGGAGAGGGGTTGGGGTAAGAGCTTCCCAGAAACGAGCGAGTCGACAATGGCGCAACTGACCGAACTGAGGCAGGTAGGCACCGCGCCGGAACAGGTTGAGCAGCGACGATCGACGCTGTCCGGGCAGATCGTGCGAGCGCTGCGAGGCAAACCGCGACTGACCACCGGCCTGCTCCTGCTGCCAGGAACACTCTGGATGCTGCTCTTCGTCGGCACTGCCCTGGTCAGCATCGTCGTGTTCAGTTTCTGGACGTCCGGCTTCACGGGACTCAGACCGGAGTACACCCTCGCCAACTATGAGACGTTGCTCAAACCGGGGTCATCCTTCTGG
>JAICRA010000392.1 GCA_025937615.1 Thermomicrobiales bacterium
CCGTTCAACAAGTGGGCGGCAAACGTACCCGGCACTACCTACTTCCTGCCGGTCAACGAGTTCTCGGCTTTCTATATCAACGTTTTGCTCTCCGCGTTCGGCGAGGACTTCGGCTACTTCCTGGTGGACGAGCGCAACCGCTTCAAGCCCGCTGGTATCGCGAGATTCGCGCGGTCCAAGGGTGGGCACCTGCATGACGACCCGAAAGAGGGTCGCTTCACCACCGTTTCCTTCATCGAGACTTGGCTCTATGAGTTCGCCGCAGTTGAGCAGGGCGAGATATTGCAGAACCTGGCGCTGATGACCGAAGCTCTGGGCTTGGGCGGATTTCCGCACTTCGCAGCGCACCCCTTCATCTGGTTCCAGGCCCTAGGGTTCCGGATGCAGGAGATCCCATTCTCACGCACTATCGGTGCCGGCGCGGTGACCAAGAGGTTGCTGAAAGCCTTGGGCAAGGAGTTGCCCATCCCTACCGCGATAGGGCTAGAGCGGAACGGCGAGGCGCTGATCAAACCCTTCTGCCCACCTTACTACCGCGATATGGAAGAGGCCGTGCTCGCTTTCGTTGACCGTAAGTATGCTCAGGGAACCGGCGCATTTCGCGACGGGGGCGAAGCCTCGTGTTGGCAGGATGGAACCGGTGTTCAGGCGGGTATTCCTCCCTACTCGGATCGGGCTATCGCCGCCACGATCGCATACTGCGACTACGTGTACGAGAGGTACGGACGATTTCCGGCCAATAGTGGTCCGTTTCGGACGGTACTCGCGCATCAGGCACACCATCTGGACCCGGACTTCTACGACCGGTTCTATAATCCTGGGACGTTGACACAAACCCAACACCGGCACGCAGCCCACCATACCAGCGACGGCGCATGAATCGAGTTCCAGTATCGACCGACATCACATTCCCGTATTCGGTCCGTTCGTAGTCACCCCGCCGCAGGTCAGCGACGGACCGGATGAATGCAGAAGTTCGCCTTGCCCAAGTCCGGCCGGCCCAAGGCTGCCAATCGGGTGCGGCGCACGAAAGCGCCGGAGCTACGTAGAACCCCGGCCCTGTTCGTGCTGAAGTCCGGCCGGGACGGAGGGGGGAAGTCCCGACCGGACTACGGACCACCGAATCTATCACCTCGAGCCTTAAACGTTGTTAGGGTCCGCTTTAGTCTCGTTAAGACTCGCCTCGATGCGGGCAGGTGTATCGCCCATGAAGGAGGCGCAGCCCCTAGGAGGTGGCGCAGGGCGGCGTACCCTCCTAGGGGCTGCGCATGTGGCGACTGAGTCGGTCGCTAGCGCCTGGCAGTCGCGTGCGCTAGTATGTGCCAGGAGCCTTTCTCGAAAAGGATGAAACCCTCCGAGAAGGAGCCTTCAGCCAGGACAAAAGCTGAATGCTGAGAGAATCGTGCATACGGGGCTAACCTTTATGCACGGTGTTGTAGATCTGTCGAATGGGAACGAGGATGGGGCCAACACCGACCAGCACCCAAGCGGAACTCGAGCGGGTCCACTCGGTCGCGTACGACGAGCAGG
>JAICRA010000140.1 GCA_025937615.1 Thermomicrobiales bacterium
ACTCCAAGCGCAGATGAAGTCAGGGCGCAATCATAGGAATGTTGACGACCGGAGAGGTCGTGCGGCGTGCCGGCGTGAACGCCTCCACCGTGTGCTCCTGCGGTGCGGCCGGCGTGTTGTTGCCGCCGGTGGGACGGATCAGTGGTCAGCGGCGTTACGAGGAGGATCGCCTGCGGAGGATTACTGGTTGATTTCTGGCACGTTGAGTAGCGCGATGCGGAAGGTGGCATTCTGAGCCCGCGGGCGAAGCATCCCGGCGGCCACGAACAGATGCGGCGTTGCGCCGAGATCTTTCTCTTCGCTCAACATGACACCGGTGCCATGTCACCGGAATGAGTCCGCCGGCGAAGCATCTCGTGGTTCGCGAACCATCGCCCGCGTCGCCGAGCTGCTTCGTTCCTCGGCATGTCATGTTTGCCGTGTCACGGCCTAGGCAGGCGTGAGGCGGCACAGAGCGCTATGCCGCGACCTGGACTATCGCCGCCAGCGATCGCCCAATGACCTGTTCGGCGCCGGCAATCTCCAGCCGCAACGGTCCATCGAAGGGCAGAGCCTCCAGCAGCCTGACGTGCGCGCCCGGTCTCAGTCCGAGCTGCTCGAGATAGCGCAGCCGCTCGGGATCCCGGTCCGAGACCCGATGCACCGTCGCCATCTCGCCGGGGACGAGTTCGACCAACGGGCGCGTCTCGGCGCCGGCAACGGAGCCATCAAGGTGGGGAATGGGATCCCCGTGCGGATCGACCGTGGGATTGCCGAGCGCCGCGGCCATGCGGGCCTCCAGTGCCTCCGAGATGTGATGCTCCAGCCGCTCTGCCTCGTCGTGGACCTCATCCCAACCGTAGCCCAACACCTCGACGAGATACCGCTCCAGGAGCCGGTGATGCCGGACCACTTCGAGCGCAATCCGCTCGCCGCTTTCCGAGAGCTCGACGCCCCGGTAGCGCTCGTGCTGCACCAGCCCGAGGTCGCTCAGACGCTTGATCATGTTGGTCACGGAGGGTGAGGCCACCCCGAGCCGCTCCGCAATGCGCTGGCCGGTGACCGATCCGGCCGCAGGCTCTTCCTGGTTGAGCTGATAGATGGCCTTGAGATAGTCCTCGACCGCCGGCGTGATGCGCGCTTCGACGCGAGCGATCGGCAGGGTTGCAGTCATGCGGCTACCAGAAGGGCGGTCAGGTACATGACCGCGATACCGGCGGCCAGGCCGCCGAACGTTGCCCAGGTCAGCGCCGGCTCACCGGCGTTCCGCTGCGAGCGCCAGATGAGACGTCCCACCTCGACGATCACCTGCAGAATAGCGCCGATGCCGATCGCAAGGAAGATGGTCGTCCAGAACGGGGAGTAGACAAAGGCCCCAATCCAGGTGCCGAGAATGGCGGGACCGCCGGCGAGGAGCGCCAGACCGGCGAAGTGTGCCAGCCGCGGCCGATCGCGCACCAGCGGCGCGGCGATGCCGATCCCCTCCGTGACGTTGTGCAGCGTAAAGCCGAGGATGAGAAAGACACCGAGTGCCGCTTCACCCAACGCGAAAGCAGCGCCGATCGCCAGCCCCTCGCCCAGGTTATGCAAGCCAATGCCGAGCGCGATCTGATAGGCCAGCGCTAGCGGCGGCTGCTCCTCATGATGCGTGCGGCGCCGCAGCGAGTGCCCGACGACGAAGAGGAGGCCCATCGTCAGCAGTGCGACCAGGGGGATCAGCACGGGGGCGTCGAGCGCGCCGACCGCCGCGGCCGCGGCCTCGTGGGCTTCCTCCCACATGTCGACGACGAGGAAGGCGAGCAGCCCGACGGTGAGGGCCAGGACGAAGTTCATCCCGCCGCGACCCAGACGGCGCAGGAAGGGATACCACAGGAGGCCGAGGGCGACCGGGACGACGCCGACGTAGAGACCGACCAACGCGAAGCGGAGGAAACTCTCCTGATTCGCCTGGGGACTCTCGACGGCCACGGGGACGGCGGTCTCGAAGAGGACGCCGGTCGCGCTGATCAAGGCGATGGAGTGCCCCTCACCCTCGACCCACGGGTAGGGGATGGAGATCTTCGCCGATTGCAGCCGCTCGAGGGTCCCGGCCGGCTCCATCGAGAACTGCCAGTACGCCTCGTCGACGAGGACCTGGGCGATCGTAATCGGGTCGGGTCCGCCGTTGACCACCTCGAGCTCGATCTGGTCCGGGGCCGGCAGCGTTACCCGCTGCACGCTCAGCGTCTCGATCGGGGGCACAGTGCGATCGCCCAGACCAGCATCGGTGCGCACGATCCAGGCGAGGACCGCGGCCAGCAGGAGCAGCGGCACGATGGCCCAGACGAGGGAGCGCGGGGAAAAGCCGGCGTGGTGCTCTCGCGTGCGTTCCGCGGGTGGGGCAATTGACGGGTCAGGTGCGGTGCTAACGGACATCGAAGACCCCCATCCAGCCGAGCTCGGCGAACTCGGAAACGTGGGCATGGAACATGTACAGCCCCGGCTCGTGATCCTGATAGGAGAACTCGAGGATGCCGCGCTGCCCCTGCGCCTGCATGATCGTGTCGACCGAGCGCAGCGTTGGCTCCAACCGTGTGCCGGTGTCGTAGTAGTCGAAGAAGTTCGCGTGCAGGTGGAAGGAGTTGATCGGGTCAAACTCGGTGACGTTGACCAAATAGATCCTCACCGGGCGATTGCGGTCGATCTCGATCGGGTGCTTCATGTAATGGAAGGCGACGCTGTTGACGGCGTAGACCTCGTTGCCAGCATCGAAGGTGGTGTCGAAGGCGTTCATCACCATGACGAACTCCTGCCACTCCTCTGATTCCGGATAGTCCGGGTGCCGCGCTTTCGCCGCATCGCCGTGCTTGGCCGGATCCGGGTTGACGATGTAGGCGCCGTAGAGCCCCTTGTGAATGTGGCGCTTGAGCGGCGTGGAATGGCAGTGGTAGAGATGGCAACCGAAGGGTTTCGCATCGAACTCGTAGACGAACTTCTCGCCAATCTGAATGTCACCTCGTCCGATACCGGTGACCCCGTCCTGGAAGGCACTGTGGATGCCGTGGAAGTGCATGGTGTGGGGGTGAGTGCCGGCATTCGTGAAGTGGATACGCAACCGGTCACCCTCGTTGGCGCGCAGCGTCGGCCCGGGCACCTGACCGTTGTAGGTCCAGGCCGGGAAGAAGACGCCGGGGGCGATCTCGATCTCCTTATCCCAGGCGGCGATCTCCCACTCGCGAACCGTCGTGCCGTCGGCCATCTTCGTGGCCTCGCCGTAGTCGAACGTGCGCACCAGCACGGAGGGGTCGAACCCCATCCGCTCGACGTCGACGTCGCCGACAGTAGCGCTCAGGCTGTGGCCGGGGTGGCTGGTATCGAGCGGATTGCCTTCCTGCAGCGGTGGTGAAGCATGATCGGCATGCGGCGAGACCGGCGCCGCGCTACCCGAAGGCAGGATCAGCGGCAGGGCGCCGGCAGCGCCGGCGATCGCCCCGCCGGCCGCGCCGAGACGGAGCATCGAGCGGCGATCGAGTGGCTTCAGATCCATGGGAAAGACTCCCCAAATTCACGATTGCGTGAAGTACGAATCTCGTTGTAGGGGAGTATACTGGAAAAGTCTAGCCTTGGCTAACACCAATTCAGGAGCGGATCAAGGACCGGCGTTCTGAGAAGACCTGCCCATCGGCGCGGCGCATCGCCTAGTGGTTCGGCTGGGCGGTTGGTCGACCGTGAGCTGCGCGAATCGCTACCGAGAAGCGGGTTATCCTTCTCGTCCATTTGATGGTTCGGTTGCTGGAGGGAGGGCGGCGGATGGAGGACCGCAGTCAGGAAGGACGCAAGCACATCTTCGCCATCAACGGATCCGTCGACTTCCTGAATATCGTGCGCGAGCTGTTTCAGGAAGAGGACTACAACGTCACCACCACCAACTTCGTGCCCACCTCCTTCGCCCAGATCGAAGCCCTTCAACCGGATGCCCTCATTGTTGACATCGCCGTTGGCCAGTCGGCCGGCTGGGAGTTACTGGAGCAACTCAACGAGTCCGCGGCCACCACGGGTATCCCGGTCCTGGTCCTCTCCACGAGTCCGCGGCTGCTGGCGCAAGCGCGGGAGTTGCAAGAGCGCTACGGGACGCATCGCTATCTGGACAAGCCATTCGATGTCGAGGCGCTGCTATCAAACATCCGGGAGATGATCGGAGCAGCCTGAGCAAATGCGTCCTGCGGTCCGTTCCTTGCGATGGGCACCGGAGAGAAAGCGTCTCCCGTCTTCAGGAGGGTTCCTTCATGCCGGTAGCCGACGACATACCCGACGGGTCTGTTTACGACGCTGCCGACCAACTCAAACACGATCTGAAGACGCCGCTGACCACGATCTACTCCCGGGCTTATCTCTTGGGCCGCGCCGCCCGCCGCGCGCCGTCCCTGACCGACGAGGAGCGGGGCAAGATGGTGGAGGGCGTTGCCGCCATCGAGACGGTGGTGCGGACCATGAGTGCGCTCATCGACACGATGGGCGATGAAGGCGTTGATGGAGAACGCTCGCTCAGTCTCCGACGACCGTCTCACGAGTTGGCAGAACCAGGAACAAGGAGCACGACGTGACCACGACATCCCGCACTGGACGCCGGCAGTTCGTGACCCAGGGGGCAGCGGCTCTAGCAGCCATTGCGCTGCCGGGCGCCCAGACTCGCACGACCGCCGCCCAAGAGGTGACGCCCGCAACGACCACGCCGACGCCGTCCGAAGCATCGCCCGAGCCAGACATGGGTGAGACGCGCGTACGGTTCACCGTCGGTGACGCCGAGATCATCGTCCGCATCGCCGACAACCCCACCAGCCGCGACTTCGTCTCCATGCTGCCGCTGACCTTGGAGTTCGAGGACTTCAACAACATGGAGAAGATCAGCGAC
>JAICRA010000249.1 GCA_025937615.1 Thermomicrobiales bacterium
ATGGCGGCGTACACCCCGCCCGGGTCGATCGATCCCGTGCCTGACCTCCCGTTTGATGGGCTGCCTGTCCATCGCGATCTTGAGCCCGAGCCGGTTCTGGGCGGGAATCGTTCGCCGAAGCGGGCGCGCAGCTGAGAAGACGGGGCCGGAGGTGGGGACTAGAGGACGATTGCCGCCGTCTAGCGACTACCGGTGCATGAATATCCTCACGGACTCGCTAGCTTGCTGTCTAAGTCCGACTCCCGACATCCGACTTCCGACTTTCGTCCGCGGAACCTCAATCAGTGACCGCTCGTATACTCTGCGAAGTATTCGGAATCTGCCCTCTGACAACCGGGCGATCATCGAGGCCAACCTATGCGAAAACTTTTGACTAAATTCTTCGGCGACCCGAACGAGGCGCCGCTCAAGCCGTTTCAAAAATACGTCGCGCAGGTCAACGCGCTCGAGCCCGAGATGGAAGCGCTGTCTGATCTCGAACTACGCGAACTGACGAACGGGCTGCGCGATCGCCTCGAAGAGGGCGAGACTCTGGACGATCTGCTCCCGGAGTCGTTCGCGGCGACGCGGGAGGCGGCTCGCCGCTCCCTCGGCCAGCGACACTTCGACGTCCAGCTCCTGGGTGGCGCGGTGCTCCATGCCGGCAAGATCGCCGAAATGCGCACCGGCGAAGGCAAAACCCTGACTGCCACCCTCTCCGTGGCACTCAATGCCCTGAATGGTCGCGGCGTTCACGTCGTGACCGTCAATGACTACCTCGCCAAACGCGATACGCAGTGGATGGGTCAGGTCTACGACGCGCTCGGGCTGTCAGTCGCCTGTATCCAGCACGAGGCGGCCTTCATCTACGATGCCAACTGGGTCTCGGAGGATGAGCGGCTGGCGCGCCTGCGCCCGATCTCACGGCGTGAGGCGTACGAAGCCGACATAACCTACGGCACGAATAACGAGTTCGGCTTCGACTACCTCCGTGACAACATGGTGCCGACTGCCGACCGCATGGTGCAGCGCGACCTGGCGTACGCCATCGTCGACGAGGTCGACAACATCCTGATCGACGAGGCGCGAACCCCGCTGATCATCTCTGGCCAGGCCGAGCAGGCGACCGATCGCTACTATCAGTTCGCCCAGATCGTGAAACAGTTGCGCGAGGGCAAGGACTACGAGGTCGACCATAAGCACAAGAGCGTGTCCCTGACTGAGGCAGGTATCGACCGCGTCGAGCAGCTGCTCGAGCTTCAGCCCGGCGAGAGCATCTACGACGAGCGCTATATCGAGCTAACGCACTACCTCGAACAGGCACTCAAGGCGCACGCTACGTTCCAGCGCGACAAGGACTACATCGTCCGCGACGGCGAGGTGATCATCGTCGACGAGTTCACCGGGCGGATGATGATGGGCCGCCGGTATTCGGAAGGACTGCACCAGGCCATTGAGGCGAAAGAAGGGGTGCGTGTCCGGCGCCAGAACGTCACCCTGGCGACGATCACCTTCCAGAACTACTTCCGGATGTACGACAAGCTCGCCGGCATGACCGGTACCGCCAAGACGGAGGCCGAGGAATTCCGGCGCATCTACGTCCTCGACGTCGTCATCATTCCGACCAACAAGCCGATGATTCGCGAAGACCTTGGCGACCTCGTCTTCAAGAACGAGCGAGGCAAGTTCCGCGCCGTCATCGCCGACATCAAGGAGAAACGCACGGCAGGACGACCGGTGCTGGTCGGCACGGCGTCGATTGAAGCCTCGGAGCGATTGTCGGAGCAGCTCCTACGCGAGGGTGTGCCGCACCAGGTGCTGAACGCCAAACAGCACGAGCGGGAGGCGGCGATCATCGCTCAGGCCGGTCAACCACAGACGGTGACCATCGCTACCAACATGGCGGGCCGCGGCACCGACATCGTGCTCGGCCCCGGTGTGCGAGAGGCGGGTGGTCTGCATATTCTCGGGACCGAGCGGCACGAGGCCCGCCGCATCGACAATCAGCTCCGCGGTCGTTCCGGTCGCCAGGGAGATCCGGGATCGTCGCAGTTCTACGTCTCGCTCGAAGACGATCTGATGCGCCGCTTCGGCTCAGAACGGATCTCGGGGCTGATGGAACGGCTCGGCATGGAGGAGGATGTGCCGATCGAGCACGGCGTGATCTCCAAGTCGATCGAGAATGCCCAGGTCAAGGTCGAGGGCCACAACTTCGATCTGCGCAAGCACGTCGTCCAGTACGACGACATCATGAATAAGCACCGTGAGGTGATCTACGCCGACCGCCGCCAACTTGTGATGGGTGAGGACATCCAGGACCGGGTGTGGGAGATGGTCGAGCGCGAGATTGAAAAGATCGTCGAGGCCAACATTGGCGACGGTCGTGACCTGGAACGCTTCGACGACCAGATTCTCGAGGCCTACACCGGACTCGTGCCGACGACCAGTGTCGCGCTCGAGGAGGTCGCGACCCTCGAGAAGGACGATCTGATCGACATGCTGATCGCGGATGCGGAAAAAGGTTACGAGCAGGTCGAAGCGCGGTTCACCCCGGAGGTCATGCGCAAGGTCGAGCGGCACGTGATGCTGACGATCATCGACAAGCTGTGGGTCGAGCACCTCACAGCGATGGACGAGTTGCGCGAGGGTGTCGGTCTGCAGGCTTACGCCCAGAAAGATCCCCTGGTCGTCTACAAGACGCAGGGCTACGAGTACTTCCAGCAGCTCCTGGCAAATATCCAACACGACGTCGTGCACACGATCTTCCGCGTGCAGCCGGTCGTCGCGCAGCAGCCGGTGCGAACCCGAGTCATTGACGAATCAGACAAGAGCCACGGCGTTGGGGACGGAGACGGCAACGGCGCCACGCCGCGCAAGTCGCGCAAGGTCGGCGTCAACGAGCCCTGCCCGTGCGGCAGTGGCAAGAAGTACAAGCATTGCCATGGTGCGAAGACTAAGGTGCTAGGGTAACGGGCCGATGGATGTCGGGGTCGCGGAGTGATGGGAGGAACAACTCCCCGCCACCCCGCCACCATGAGCGCAGCGAGAAATCACCCATCACCTAACACCCCGTAGCGCGTCCAGCGATCGCTCAATGGCGGCGATGGTGCGATCGTAGGCGATCACCAGCGCG
>JAICRA010000138.1 GCA_025937615.1 Thermomicrobiales bacterium
GATTGGCTTGCAGGCGTTGCGCCATGTCGGCCAAGCGCGAGCGCCGCGTCTCATCGGTCAGCAGATCATCCAGGGCAGCCAGGAACTCGGCGTCGGTGAAGCCATAGGGCGCCAGGCGGTGTCCGAAGTCGAGCTCGTCGACGCGCTGGGCGTTGTCGTGCTGGTCCCAGAAGAGCGGGAGCACCAGCATCGGCTTGCCGAAATAGAAGCTTTCCGTCGTCGTGTTGTTGCCACCGTGGGTGATCACCGCGTCGACCATCGGCAGGATCGACGGCTGGGGCAGGAATTCCTCGCCGTAGATATTGTCCGGGAGCGCGAGCTGCCCAGCCTGGGGACCCAGGCTCATGATCACGCGGTGCGGGGTGCCCCCGAGGAGATCAACCAGGCGCCCCATCAGCTCCGGCTCGGCCGCACCGAGACTGCCGAGACTGACGTAGATGAGCTTGCCATCGCCCCCGAGCTGGGCCGGCATGGTGAATGGCGGGTCCGTCGTGCGCACGGACGAGTCGAGGCGATGAACGGTCGGCGCCATGCTCGTCTCCCGCGCGTAGTCGGCTTCCTCGGGGTAAACGTAGAGCGTGAGATAGGGAGAGTCGATCATGAACCCGTCGTCCGGCAGCGCCGGGCAGCCGCGCGCCTGCACGAAGTCGTCGAACGTACGGTGCAGATCGGCGTGGAGCCGGGTGTATGTCTGCCGAAATGTGGCCCAGTCAGACTGATCCGAGGTGGGCAACCCGGAGAAGGCCGGCGGGAGTGAGGTGTCTGGAAACTCCAGGGGGTTGCAGGAGACGATCCGGACCCAGGGCACGCCAGCGGCGAGCACAGCCGGAAAGGCGACGACGTTGTCCTGGACGATGACGTCAGGCTGAACTTCGGAAAAGATCTCCCCCAGGCGCTCTTCGACGTAGATGGCCCCCGAAACCAGCTGCTCCCAGATGGGGAGGATCAGCGATTCGAGCTGCTCCGTCGTCGACTTGCGGAAATGGGGCGCTGTGTCGCGGATGAAGTCCTTCCAGAACTGACCTGGCTCTTCCGGCACCTCGGGCGGCGCCTGCAAGCGCATGAGCCGCTCCTCGAACCCTTTGGCAGCCAGCGTCCCGGCGAAAGACTCCTCGACCACGAAGACCACCCGGTGGCCACGCTGGCGCAGCACATTGGCGATCCCGACGCAGTTGTTGGTCGGCCCGAAGGCGCCCTCCGGGAAGAAGACCACCGTTCGGGGTGAAGTCTCGTCTGTCATCGACCTCGCCGTTGATCGGGGCAGCGGCCGAGTCGCCGTGCGCAAACATTCATCATGTCCGGGGTGGCGATGGTAGGCATTCGCCGCCGCGTCGTCAATCGACGTCGTCGCGCTCCCCGGGAAGCTGTCGGGGGGAACCCCCGGAGACCGCTGGCGTCACCGGTGCTTTGGCGTGGCTCACGAGTGCCTATCCGATCGAGGACAAGATCCGCGATCGTCGTCGCCAGCCGGCCGTCCTATTCTAAGTACGGCGTACCGATGTTCGATCACCACATCTGACTGACGACCATCGTGAAAAAGACCTTCGTCCGTGTTGGCGTGCCGGTGGTGGCGGTCGCGTTCGTGGTGGCGCTCTTCCTGAAGGAGGTTGCACTACGGACCATACGGCGGCAATCTGCAGAGGCAGATACTCCCGGTGAATCGGCTCCCGCCGAGGCACTCAACGCCGGTTTGCAAATGGAGGGCAGCGCCCCGCTCACGCAATGATCGCGGCTGGACAACAGCGTCGGTCACGAAACCACGAGTGACTTCGTCATCTCCTCGAGGAGGTGATTCCATGAAGCCGGGTGAAGACGGACTCTTTATCGTCGATCTAGCTCAACTCGACGCCCGGGATCTGAACCAGGGCGGCGGCAAAGCCGCCAACCTGGGCGAGTTGTTGCGAGCGGGGTTTCCAGTCCCTGCGGGATTCGTGATCACCACGACCGCTTACGACCTTGTCGTGAAAAGCAACAACCTGCAGCTCGATATTGACAAAGCATTGGATCTCGGTGTCACCGCGGTTCGTGCCGGGTTCGCCCAGGCGACGATTCCTCCGGCACTGGAACAGGCCATCCTCGAGGGCTACCGGCGGCTGGGCGGAGGGTCCGTTGCCGTGCGCTCCAGCGCGACCGCGGAGGACTTGCCGGAGGCGGCATTCGCCGGCCAGCAGGAGTCATTCCTGGGAGTGAGCGGCGAACGAGCATTGCTCGACGCCGTGCGCCGTTGCTGGGCGTCGCTCTGGAGCGACCGAGCCGTCTCCTACCGCGAGCAGCATGGGCTCTCACGGGCGACGGTGAAGCTGGCCGTCGTCGTGCAGCGAATGGTTGCTGCGGACGTGGCCGGCGTGATGTTCACCGCAAACCCAGTTACCGGGGCGCGGGACGAGACGATCATCGAGGCCAGCGCCGGTCTGGGCGAGGCCCTGGTCGGCGGCCTGGTCACACCCGACCTCTTCGTCCTCCGTAACACGCGCCACCGCTGGCGGATCGTAGAGCGGCAGCCAGGGCGACGGGAGATGGAGGTCCGGCAGCGGGCCGACGGCGGTGTCGAGCAGGTCGCGGGGGTTGCGGCTCCTGGACCCGTGCTGTCCGACGCCGTGGTGCTGCAAGTCGCGCGTATGGGCGCCTCCATCGCCAAACACTTCGCGCGACCGCAGGACGTGGAGTGGGCCTGGGCAGACAGGAAGCTCTTCATCCTGCAATCGCGGCCAATTACCGCGTTGCCGCAGCCGCCCGCCACACTACGCCAGTTTCAACCGCAGCGATTCGCCGGCGATTATCTGCAAGTCCGCCCGTACCCACTCGATATGACCACCTGGCTGCCCGCAGTCGCTAATGCCCTGCCACGGATGCTCCCGGTGAGCGGACTTATCCCGTCGTTTGCCCGGCTGTGGATAGAAAACGACGGCGTCGTCGAGCGCCTCGCCGATTTTCCCGAAATCCGGCCGACTCCGGAGCTTCTGTTGGCTCCAGCTCGGATCATCGCTCTGGCACGACGCTACGATCCGGCCAAGTGGCGGGACGACCCTATCCTGACAGCACTGCTATCGACGGTCTATGAACTGGAATCGCGCGATCTGCGGGCGCTCACCTGGAGCGAGCTGCTCGACACAGCCCGCGAGGCGATGGCGATGCCGCTCGCCATCATGGAGATCCGCCGCCGCTATTTCCCACGGGGTGCGCTGGCGCTGGCCGCGCTCTGGATCGTCCTGATAGTCCTCGACATGCGGGACCGCTTCGCGCCGTTGCTCTCAGGCGTCGACAACCAGACGCTCGAGGCCAACCGCTCCCTGGAGGCGCTCGCAGCCGAAATCCGCGATGACGATGAGCTGGCGTCGCTCTTCGCGAGCCTGGATTCTCAGCACCTGCTCTCCGCACTGCGGCGGGAGACGAGACACGGCGCGTTCCTCGAACGGTTCACGGCCTTTCTCGACTCGTACGGCCATCGTGAGACCGGCTCGCCGCTGCTCGTCTCGCAGCCTACCTGGAAAGACTCGCCGCAAATCGTGCTCGGCATGCTGCAGGGGATGGCACGAGCGGAACCGACCACTCGTCCTGACTCTGTGACGTGGATGACGGCACGCGACGAGGCGCTGGCGCACCCCGCTCTGCGCTGGCCGCCACTGCGCGGATTCATCCTCGATCTCATCACCCAGGCGCGCCGCCTCTCTGCGCTACGCGAGGACACGCACTTTGCGATGACGTTGCCGATGCCGGTTCTGCGGCGGACGCTCTTGGAGCTGGGACGTCGCCTGGCTGAAACCGGCATCCTGGAGTCGGCGGAGGATGTCTTCCACCTCAGGTTCGACGAGCTGGTGAGCATCAATGGGGTCTGGCCTCCTTCGGCCAGCCGCGCCGAACAGCTGCGTCGCGCAGCGAGCCAGCGCGCGGACCGACGCCTCGAGCTGGAGCGGGCCGGCACCTCACTCATCGATCTCCCGTCGCTGTCCGGGCCACAACCTGGCGGTGACCTCCTGGTCCAGGGCACACCTGGCAGCCCGGGGGTGGCCGAGGGTCCGGTGCGCGTCGTGCGCGATCCAGCAGCCTTCGGCACACTCCGTCCCGGAGAGGTGCTGGTTGCTCCCTACACGAACCCGTCCTGGACGCCGCTCTTCACCAGCGCCGCCGCGGTTGTCGTCGATACCGGGGCCGCGATGTCGCACGCGGCCATCGTGGCGCGGGAGTATGGCGTTCCCGCCGTGATGGGGACCGGCGATGGCACCCTCCGCCTCAGCGATGGCCTGTGGGTTCGCGTCGACGGGAGTCGCGGCCAAGTCTTCGCGGCCTCAGCGCCAGGCGAAGACACTTCGTCGCGAGTAGCTGTCGACGCCGACGGCGAGGACCAGGATAGTTCCGGTCGCGACCGGCTGCCAGAACGCGGAGACTCCGTAGAGGTTGAGCGCGTTCGAGACGAGTCCAAGCAGAAAGACGCCGAGAATCGTGCCGGCCATCCCGCCGCGGCCGCCCCCGAGTGATGCGCCGCCGACGATGACGGCGGTGATCGCCGCCAGCTCATAGTTGAGCGCCGCCTGGGGCTGACCGCTGGCTGTCTGTCCGGTGAGGATGATCCCGGACACGGCCGCACTGGCACCGACCAGTGCGTAGACGGCCAGCTTCACCCGGCGCACGTCGATCCCCATCTCGGCTGCGGCGACGATGTTGCCGCCGATGGCGTAGACATAGTGCCCGAACCGGGTCTGATGCAGGACGAACGCGAGCGCGAGGGTAACCGCCAGGAAGATCCAGGTCGCGTTCGGTAGCGGCCCGGTCCGCCCCAGGCCAACCACCGTGAAGCTCATCGGCACCCCGAAGAAGGGTGTGGCGTTGGTGCTAACGTAGATGAGACCGCGCACGACCGTCGCCGTTCCCAAC
>JAICRA010000312.1 GCA_025937615.1 Thermomicrobiales bacterium
CCAGACGCGGTCGGCCCAACGGTCCAGCGCCTCGACCACCGAGGGTCCCTCGTCACCAGCGCCGAACAGGTAGTGCCCCGTGTCGAAGACGATACCCAGGATCTCCGGATCGGTCCCGGCAAGAAAGCGATCGGTCTCGGCAGGGGTCTCCACCCAGCCGGCCGAGTGGGGGTGAAAGACCGAGCGCAACCCTGTCTCCTCTCGCACCGCGCGCGCGACCGCTTCGGCACGACCCGCGTAGCCCGCCCACTCGTCGTCCGGAAGGGCCATCTCGGGTGTGATCCGCCCCGCGTGCAAGGTGCGACCCGGGTCGGTGACATTGTCGTCGGCGATGACGACGAAGGGTCCCGTGACCCTTCGGGTGCCCCGATCGCCCTCCGGGACGACCGCCGCCAGCAAGCGAGCGACACACAGCGCGTGCTCGATACCTGCCGCCAGTGAGTGAGGATCACGCAGCCGCACCGGCACGAACGCGCCGATCAGGGCCAAACCCCGGCGCTCGAGCTCATCGCGAAGCACAGCGGGGTCGGTCGGCATGAACCCCCAGTCCCCTAGCTCGGTGCCGGCGTAGCCAGTTTCCGCGATTTCGTCGAGGACGACGTCGTAGGGGATCGTTTTCTGATCGAATCCCTCGATTTCGAGCGCTCCCCACGAAACGGGCGCGTTGGCAACGCGAATCCGGCTCGACGTCACCCCATCACCTCACGGCCTTCGGCCTCGAACTCGCGACCCATCTCGAGCAGCTTCGCATCAGTTTCTGCGCTTACCGGCGTGGCGGCTTTGGCATCGAGCCGGGCGAACTCCTCCAGTTCGTGACCGAGCTCCTCCAGCTCCTCGCCACCAGCCATCATTCGCACCACCTCTTCGCGGCTGATCTCGCTCTTGGCGAATGTGCCGTACGAGCGACCCCGGTTCAGCAACGTGAACCGATCGCCGACCGGGTAGGCGTGATGGACGTTATGGGTAATGAAGACGACCCCGAGACCGCGCGCCCGCGCCTGAGCGATGTAGCGCAGCACGACCCCGGCCTCCTTGACGCCGAGCGCGGCCGTCGGCTCGTCGAGGATCAGGACCTTGGCGCCGAAATAGACCGCCCGCGCGATTGCCACCGATTGCCGCTCGCCCCCGGAGAGGGTGCCAACTGATTGCCCGGTGTCGCGCACGTGGATCCCCATCTTGTGCAGCTCTTCGCGGCTGATGCGGTCGGCGGCTTCGACGTCGAAGCGACGGAACGGTCCCCAGCCGGTTGTCGGCTCCGAACCAAGGAAGAAATTGCGGGAGATGCTCATCAGCGGGATCATCGCCAGGTCCTGATAGACCGTGGCGATGCCGGCGGCGAGTGCCTCGCGCGGCGAGCTGAAGTGGACCTCGTTCCCTTCGACCAGATAGCGGCCTTCGCTGGGCGGGTAGACACCGGAGAAGATTTTGATCAGCGTCGACTTGCCGGCCCCGTTGTCGCCGAGTAGGCACATCACCTCGCCGGCGTGGACACTCATCGAGATGTCTTTCAGCGCAATCACGCTGCCGAAGTAGCGCGAGACGTTCTGGACCTCGAGGAGCGGCGTCCCGTTGGTTGTCGCGATTTGACTCACCGGCGAGCTCCCATCGCTAGTGTGCGGATGTAACGGTTGACGAGAACCGCGATGACGAGCATGGCGCCCAGAACGGCATTTTCCCAGCCGGGGTCGACGCCCATGAAGACGATGCCCTGCCGCACCATGCCAAAGATCAGCGCTCCGAAGACAGGGCCGATCGCCGATCCATAACCACCTGTCAGCAACACGCCGCCGATCACAGCGGCGATGATCGCGGTGAACTCGCTGCCGGTGCCGCGCACGACGTCGGCACTACGCGCACCGAGGACTTGGATCATCGCCACCAGCCAAGCGGCGACGGCGGTTCCCATGAAGAGCACGATCTTGACCAGGCTGATCGGCACGCCGACGTTGCGCGCCGCCTGCTGATTCCCACCCACACCGAAGATCCAGTTGCCGAACGGGGTACGCAGGAGCACCCAGGTGGCGAGGGCGGCGATGCCCAGCCACCAGACGATGGCGATCGAGAACCCGACGCCCCCAATCGTCACATCGCTTGCAAATATGGTGCGAATGGCGTCATAGCCGGGTACGTCGTCGAGCCCGCTGACGACCGTCCGTCCCGTCACCTGCCGCGTGATGCCGATGGTCACCCCGCGGACCATCAATAGCGTACCGAGGGTGATGATGAACGACGGTAAGTCTGTGCGCAGCACAAGGTACCCGTTGAAGACGCCAAGCAGGAGGGCGAAGGCAAGTGCCGCGAGCATCGCCGGCCAGACGTTCCAACCGAGCTCAACGCTGAGCAACGC
>JAICRA010000148.1 GCA_025937615.1 Thermomicrobiales bacterium
CCTGGGGCGGGAGCCGACGCGGGCCCTCACCGTCGACAAGGGGCGAATGGTGCGCGAGTCGCGGGAGGTGTTGCGGCGGCTGAAGATTAACATCCCGTCCGTCTACAGCCTGGTCGGGCTCCTCTCCGGCGGGCAGCGGCAGGCGGTGGCGATCGCCCGTGCCGTGCAGCAGGGAGGACGCCTGGTCTTCATGGACGAGCCGACGGCGGCGCTCGGTGTCCAGGAGCAGGGCAAAGTCTTGCGGCTGATCGAGGATCTCAAAGCGGATGGGACGGCGGTGGTGGTGGTCAGCCACAACCTGCAGCACGTCTTCCACGTGGCGGACCGCATCGTCGTCCTGCGCGGCGGGCGCAATGCCGGCGAGCGGATCAAGACCGAAGCCACCGCCGAAGAGATCGTCGGCTTGATCGTCGGCGCGCCGACCGTGCTGCCGGTAGGAGCAGTCTAGTGGCGCGCTCGACGGTCGCCGAGGAGCTCGAGCTGCCGCTTGAGGAGCCGGCCGGCGCGGCGCCAGGGCAGGAGCGGCTGCGCCGCCTCTATCAGATCCGCGAGTTCGGCATCCTCGCCGCGGCGATCGGGCTCTTTGTCGCGCTCTCCATCGCCAGACCGGAAACCTTCTTCACCGAGGACAACATCCTCCGCGTCGCGATGCAGATCTCGCTGCTGACAATCCTGGCGACCGGGATGACCTTCCTCTTCATCGCCGGGGAGATCGACCTCTCGATCGGAGCGATGTACGGGCTGCTGGCGTTGACGATCTCGAAGATGCTCTTCGACTGGCAGTGGCCGCCCTGGGTCGCGATGCCGGCTGTCATTGCGATCGGCGCGGGGATCGGCTCCGTCAATGGGTTTCTCACGACCCGCTTCCGGATCCCGTCGTTCATCGTCACCCTCGGCATGTTGGGGATCTTGCGGGGGATCGCGCTGGTCTGGATCCGCACCCCTCCGATCGGGCGGTCGCCGCAGTTCGATCAGGTCACGGCAGGTCGTCTGTTCGGGGAGATCCCGGTGCAGATCCTCTGGATGCTCGGCGTCGTGCTGATCGCCTCCTTCGTGCTGAGCCGGACCAAGTTCGGCTACCACGTCTACGCCACGGGTGACAACGAGCTCGCCGCGCGCAACGCAGGTATCGATACGCGGCGGGTGAAGCTGCTCTGCTTCGTCATCGTCGGGGCGCTGGCCGGGCTGGCGGCATCGATCCTTATCGGCTGGGTGCACGGCGTCTCGCGCGGGTACGGACCGGGGTACGAGCTCGACGTCATCGCCGCCGTCGTCATCGGCGGCACGAACCTCTTCGGTGGCATCGGCAGTGTTTTCGGCACGTTCCTCGGCGCGGCGATCACCGGCATGATCACGACCGGTCTGGTGCTGCTCGGTGCCCAGCAAGACAGTGAGCCGATCGCCAAAGGCGCGGTCATCATCCTGGCGGTGCTGCTCGACGTCACCGTGCGCCGCCGGCAAGGGCTCTAAGCGTGGATGCGAAAGGAGGTTAGACGGGGCTATTAGCTATTGGCTTGTGGCTACTGGCTACTGGTTCTTGGCGATTGGCTTTCAGAAATCGGCAAGGAGAATCGCCTCTCTTGAAGCCGATAGCCAATAGCCAACAGCCGACGGCCAACAGAGAGGAGTAGCAATGACGCTCTCACGACGCGACGTCTTCACGCGCGGTGGCGCGCTCGGGATCGGTGCGGCGGCAGGTCTTCCCTTCGCCGCGGGGAGCCTTGCCGCGCCGCGGCGGCAAGAGGGAAACAACAAGGTCATCTTCGTCACCCACGACGACAACCCGTTCTTCGTCCCGGTGCGCGCCGGGCTCGAGCAGTTCGGGGCGCTGGCCGGCTGGGAGACGCAGTGGATCGGGCCGCCGAAGCACGACGAGGTGGCGACGCTGCAATACCAGCTCGACGCCATCGCCGCTAAACCGGCGGCCGTCGGTTTCACCCGGGTCAACACGACTCAGTTCGACGACGCCATTCGCGCCGCCCAGGACGAGGGGATCTTCGTCATCCTCTACAACACGGCCAGCGAGGGGTATCAGGACCTCGGAGTCGCCTACGTCGGCCAGGAGTTCATCCCGGCGGGGATCGTGAGCGGTCGCAACGCCGCCACGCACGCCAAGGAAATTACGGGGCGCGACGACGGCATCATCATCCTGGGCACGATCGCTCCCGGTCACAGCGCGCTCGACGCCCGCATGGAGGGCGCACGGCAGGGCATCGCGCAGTACAACGAGGAAAACGGTACCAGCTACACGACGGAGGATCTCACCACGTCGACCGACGCGGCGGAGGCGATCGCCAAGCTCGACGCCCGGTGGGCGGCCGGAGGCGACGACATCGTCGGGTTCGCCCACGCCGATTTCGTCCACTGGCATACCGCCACCTGGATCGAGCAGGCGGGTCTGCAGGGCAAGTTCGCCAACGGCGGCTTCGACCTCGTTCCTGGTGTGCTGGACGCGATCGAGAACGGACTGGCGCAGTGGTCGATCGCCCAGAACCCCTTCGCGCAGGGCTGGGTGACCTCGGCGCTGATCCACATGGCGATCGACAACGGCTACCCGCCCTTCTCCTACGACACCGGCGCCGAGGTGGTCGATGCCTCGAATATCGGCGAGGTTGTTGAACGGGAGGCGCAATTCGAAGGTTAGAACCCTCACCCCCATCCCGGCCACGACCCCTCATCCCCGACGCCACCCGCTATGCGAGTACCCGGCCCCTCGGAGCGGGGAGAAGGGAGCCGAGAGCGAGGTGCAAGAGCCCCCTCTCCTGGCTCCGACGGGAGAGGGGGTTGGGGATGAGGGAGGAGTTACGGAGGCAGCTCGTGAAGGTCAGCGCGGTCGAAACGCTGCGGCTCGGGGAGTTCCCGAATCTCCTCTGGGTGCGGGTGCACACCGATGAAGGCGTCACCGGGCTCGGTGAGACGTTTTTCGGGGCCGAGGCGGTCGAGGCGTACATCCACGAGTCGGTCGCGCCGTACCTGCTGGGGAAGGATCCCCTCCACATCGACAAGCATGCGCGGGCCTTGACCCCGTACGTCGGCTACGCCTCCGGCGGCGTCGAGGGGCGCGGCAACTCGGCGGTCGACATCGCGCTCTGGGACCTCTTCGGCCGCTGGGTCGGTCAGCCGATCTACCAGCTGCTGGGAGGTCCCAGCCGGGAACGGATCCGCATCTACAACACCTGTGCCGGCTATCGCTACGTGCGGGCACGGCCCAAGCAGGAGGTCGGCAACTGGGGGCTGCCGGAGATGGCGGAGGAGGCCGAGGGCCCGTACGAGGATCTGGACGCCTTTCTACACCGGGCCGGCGAGCTGGCGCTCAGCCTGCGCGAGCAGGGGATCACCGGCATGAAGATCTGGCCGTTCGACCCGTATGCCGAGGCGAGCGGCGGCCACGATATCTCGGCCGGTGACCTCGACCGGGCGCTGGAGCCCTTCCGTCAGATTCGCGCCGCGGTCGGGCTCGAAATGGACATCATGGTCGAGTTGCACGGGCTTTGGAACCTGCCGACGGCGCGGCGCATCGCGCGGGCGCTGGAGGAATTCGAACCCTATTGGTACGAAGACCCGCTCCGCTCGGACAACCTCGACGCCCTGGCGACCTTCGCCGCCGGGACTCACGTGCCGGTGACGCTGAGTGAGACGATTGCCACTCGCTGGGGGTTCCGCGAGGCGTTCGAGCGCGGCGCGGTCGGGATCGCCATGCTCGACATCTCGTGGTGCGGGGGCATCTCAGAGGCGAAGAAGATCGCCACCATGGCCGAGGCACACCAGCTCCCGATAGCGCCGCACGACTGCACGGGGCCGATCGTGCTGGTGGCCTCGACTCACCTCTCGATCAACGCGCCGAACGCACTGATCCAGGAGACGGTGCGCGCCTATTACAGCGGCTGGTACCGGGAGCTCGTCACCACCCTCCCGGACATCGCCGATGGCACCATCGCCGCGCCGCCCGGCTCCGGTCTCGGCACCGAGCTTCTTCCCGATCTCGACAAGCGACCGGATGCGCATGTGCGCCGGAGCGTTCTGGAATAGCGAGGCGATGGGAGCTGAACTTCGCGAACTTGATGAACTTGATGAACTTCTGGGGTCTCAACTGGCATGCCGATGTTGACGGATGATGGCTTATGATCGTTGAGGAGCATCGATGAAAGTTCTCTACATCGGAGACTCGGAGACGGTCATCAGCCGCTACTGCGTCGGCGCCGATGTCTTCGAGCAGTCCTATTTCAACGACAACGGTCGCTACCTACGAGAGGCCCTCCAGGGCCAGCCCGATATCGAGCTGCGGCACATCATCCCGGCCGGAGTCCCCAATGAGTTCCCGGCGACTGATGACGAGCTGGCTGCCTACGACGTCGTCATCTTCAGTGATGTCGGCTACAACTCGATGATCTTCTACCCCGGGCTGACCCCACCCTACTCGGACCCCCTGGGCCCGGACCGTTGCCAGATGGTGGCCGACTTCGTGGAGCGCGGCGGCG
>JAICRA010000376.1 GCA_025937615.1 Thermomicrobiales bacterium
CGAACGCGTACTCGGCACGGCAGCCGAGGAGCGCGGTGCGCCAAGGAAGAGCGTGGGCGGCGATCACCTGCTCGACACCGGCGGTGAATCGTTCCGCCATGCCGGCCGCACGGCGAAGATTCTCCTCGGTCAGCACGTGCTTCAACGTGGCCCGGGTCGCGGCCAGCGAGAGCGCGTTCCCGGCTAGGGTGCCACCGGTTCCTTCCAGGGCAACCATCTCCCGCGCTTCGATCTGCCGAGCGAGATCCACCGTGAACCCGTAGGCCGCGGAGGGGATGCCGCCGCCGATCGCCTTGCCGATGGTGATCACGTCCGGCTGGAGACCCCAGACCGCGGTGCAGCCGCCGGGACCGGCCGAGATGGTATGTGTCTCGTCGATGATGAGGAGGGCGCCGGTGCGGTGGGTCAACCCCCGCAGCATGTCGTGAAATCCAGGATCGGGGAAGACCACCCCGACGTTGGTCATGACCGGCTCGGCGAGTACGCAGGCGACATCGCCCGGGGAGAGCGCCGCTTCCAGCGCGGCCATGTCGTTGAAGGGGATCATGCGGCGGGCCGACGCGGGGTCACCCGCGACCTCGTGCAGGCTCTCGTCGACGGTGCCGTGGTAGCAGTCCTCGAATACGACGACGATCTGCCGTCCGGTCAGCGCTCGCAGCAGGCGCAGGACGAACCGGTTCGCGTCGGTCGCGGTGACGGCGAAATGCCAGGCCGGTAAGCCGAAGCGCTCGGTCAGATCCTGGGCGACCCAGAGGGCGTCTTCCGTGGGAAAAAGGTGACTGAATCCCTGGCCCGCCTGGCGTGCCAGCGCTTCAGCGACGGCGGGTGGCGAATGCCCGGTCATCGACGCACCCTCACCCAGACAGAAATCGACGTACTCGTGACCGTCGACGTCGACGAGATGGGCGCCTGACGCCTCGCGGATGACGAGCGGAACGGGCGTGGGCCACTCGCTCATCCACCCCATCGGCACCCCGCCGACGAACCGCTCCTTGGCCTGAGCGGACAGGGCGACGGAGCGCGGATGCTGCTCCAGAAATTTCAGCCTCTCCCGATCGAGGAGGTGATCGAGCCGGGTCCGATCGAGGTCCTGCGCTTGCGCTCGTCCCTGCACCACCACTGGAGGTCTCCTTCCACTGCCGACGCGTGCGATCGCGCCCGAGCTCACATCGTCACTGCTGCGGGCCGTCGTGCCAGGTAGGTGTAGTAGTTCGAAGCGCCGAAAAACGTTCCGTCGGACACCGCTTGCGCAAGCTCTGTTCGCCAGCGCTCGACATCATCCTCCGGCAGCATTCCTGAGCTCTTCAGGACTGCGGCGTACGATTCCGAGAAGTTGGCAAAGAAGCTTCCGCGACCGACTTCAGCATAGATATGCGGTGTGGTCTCGACCAGCTCCAGCATGGCCTCCTCCAACAGGCGCGGCATGTCGCGCATCACCCGCGGGTTGTTGGTGATCATCTCCAGAATCACCTCTTCGACCCGCTTGGCCAGATCGGGATCTGAATGGGACAACGTCAGCGAGGCGTAATCACCGTCGAAGATCGCCACCACACCGCCTGGCTTGACGACCCGCCGCACTTCTCGCAGCACGCCGAGGGGGTCCGTTACGTGGCTGACGAGCGTGTGCGCCAGCACGATGTCGAAGCTCTCGTTGGGGAGGTCGAGCTGGTGAGCATCGCCGACGCGGTACTCGAC
>JAICRA010000086.1 GCA_025937615.1 Thermomicrobiales bacterium
GGCAGCCGGCGGCGCCACCCCCGCGGCCGGGGGCGAAGAGCAAGCGGCCGCGGGCGCTGAGGCGGGTGCGGCGGAGGCGGTGACGGTCGAGTCGTATGACATCTACTTCGAACCGGACGAGGTGAGCATCCCGGCCGATACCGACGTCACCGTCCAGCTGCCCAATGAAGGGGTGACCTTGCACAACTTCAGCATCGACGAGCTGGGCATCAGCGTCGATATCGCGCCCGGCGCCACCGAGGAGACCGTCATCAACGCCCCCGCCGGCGAGTACGAGTACTACTGCAACGTGCCGGGACACAAGCCCGCCGGCATGGTTGGCACGCTTACCGTCCAATAGCGCTCGCGGCAGGGACGTCAGCTCTCGTAACAAGCTGACGTCCCGCCCGGGCCGGTCGATCACTCTGCGGTCAATCCGTCAGGAATCTTCCGTTCTCGAAGACGCGGCGCCCGTCCAATTCGATGGCGCCCTCGGGGCGCAGGTCCTTGATGAGATCCCAGTGGAGGGATGATTGGTTCGTCCCGCCGCATTCCGAATACGCCCGACCGAGAGCGAGATGGATCGTACCGCCGATCTTCTCGTCGAAGAAAATGTCGCCAACGAAGCGGTTGATGCCGTCATTGACACCGATGCCGAACTCTCCGATCCGGCGGGCACCGTCGTCGAATGTCAGGATCTGCTGGAGAAACTCCTCGCCTGATTTCGCGGTAGCCGCGACGACCTCGCCGGCCCGGAATTCGAGGCGGATACCCTCGATCGACTGCCCGGCGTAGATCCCGGGATGCTCGAACGCGATGAAACCCTCGGCGCTGTCATTGACGGGCGCTGTGTAGACTTCCCCATCAGGGATGTTGATGCGGCCGTCGCCGACGACGTAGGTGCGCCCGGCCGTGGAGAAGGTGAGATCGGTCTCACGCCCGACGATCCGCACCTGTGACGCGTCCTGGAACAGATCGCGGATTCGTCGATAGCGGCGCGATTCCCTGCCCCAGTCGCGCAAGACGGCGTCGAAGAAGAAGTCCATCGTCGCCTCGAGACTCATGCCGGCCGCCTGGGCAAAGGATTCGTTGGGCACTCGCACCAGCACCCAGCGGGTCTGCTCGTTGCGCCAGGCCGAGATCGCGCCGAGCGCGCGTTTATGTGCGGCCAGCCGCTCGGTCGGGATACTGGAAAGCTCGTGCTGGTTGCGGGCACCCCGCAGACCGATGTAGACGTCCGCCCACTCCATCCCGCTCCGCTCGAGATCGGGGACGCGGGCGATCAGCTCCTCGGAGCCATGCGTCAGCAGGGCGCGCTCGAGGTACGCGGAGGCGAACTGCACCTGGGGAAAGGCGCCGGCTCGCACCGCGTTCTCGTAGACGGCGAGGGTGAGCGGGAACGTTTCCAGCTCCATCATCGTAATCAGGAGCCGGTCGCTGGAACGCGTGCGCGTCGAATAGTTGACCAGGATCTCGCCAAGTTGTGACCAGCGCCGGTCAAACACGCGTCGCTCCTTTCGCGCGACCGGTCACGATTGGTGGCCGCTCCTTTTCATCCTAATCGGAGCGGGTGGGAGGGATGCAGACCGCTATCCAGGTTCACACTCCTCGAGCGGTCGTACTTCGATGCATCCCAGGCGGGCGCTCGGCATCTTCCCGGCGATACGAATGACGTCGTTCAAGTCCCTCGCGTCGATGAGGTGAACCGCCCCTAGTCGCTCCTTCGACCCGGCTGCGGCATCGGAGATGAACACCGAGCCATTGTGGACGCAGATCGTGGCCGCCGTCTCCGCGGGCTGCAACCTGACCGAGGCGAGGCAGTGGCCACTGCTCCGCAGCTCATCGAGATAGACTCGATCCTCGTCCCCGATGGTCGAGGACTCCCGCTCTGGCAAGGCGTCGACCTTCCCCTCATCCTCGTAGACCAGGCACAGGTACTTCACGTTCCAGCTCTCCTCCACGGCGGGATGGACCGGGCCTAACATCAGATCGTCGTTCGGAGGATCCTGAAATCGACATTTCGCCAGTCGCGTGAATTTTCTGTGGTTGTTACTTCCCGCGCGCTGCCAACGAATTGTCATTCTGAGCGCACGCGAAGAATCTCATTACGCTCAGGAAGTCAATTACAATGAACCGAGATCCCTCGTTCTTCAGGATGACACCTCGCCGAAGAGCCGCATCGAGCCGGGCACAGCAACGCCTGGCTCGGTAAAGAGCCAAGCGTTGCTTGAGATGCTTGCCTGCCGCGTTGTCGTGTCGCTGCCTCAGCCGGGACGCTCGTCCTCCGGCAAGCCTGAGATCTCCATCACTGGCCGGATCTCGACGGTGCCCCAGCGCACCCCCGGGATGCGGGCGGCAATGTCGATCGCCTCGTCGAGATTCGGAGCGTCGATCAGGTAGTAGCCCCCGAGTTGCTCGCGCGTCTCGGCGAACGGGCCGTCGGTAACCAGTCGCTTGCCGTCCCGCACGCGGACACTGGTCGCCGTCGGCGTGAGGTGGAGCGGGGAGGCGCCGAGATAGTGCCCGCTAGCACTAAGCTCCCTGGCAAGTCCCGCGGACTCGACGTAGCACTTCTCCCGCTCCTCCGCGTTCAAGGCTTGCTCGTCGCCGTAGATCAGCAACATGTATTTCATGGGGATGTCTCCGTTCTTGCGGTGCGTGCGCGGCAACGAGAAAGCGACCCTCCTTAGCCCCCGGCCATCGCCCCGATGACCAGAAACGGCTCATCGCCGGTCGCCACCGCCGCCGGGAGTAGGGCGTCGGGCGGCTCGTGCGAGAGATCTTGCTTACCGGCGAAGAACCTTACCAGTGGACGCCGCTGCCGCGTGACAGTGTCGCGGATCGTCCCTCGCAACATCGGATACGCGGCCTCGAGCGCGTCGAGCACCGCGCGCTGCGTCACCGCACCCTCTATCTGGAGATCCACGACTCTCTCTGCCTGCGCCAGGGTCCGCAAATGGGCGGGGAGCATGACGCGAATCATTGCAGGGTCTGCACTTCGACGGAGAGAACGGACGGCAGATCCCGCACGATCGGAGTCCACGTATCGCCTGAGTCGGCCGATGCATAGACCTGTCCGCCCGTGGTACCAACATAGATGCCGCACGAGTCGAGCGAGTCGACCGCCATTGCATCGCGCAACACGTTGACGTAGCAGTCTCGCTGCGGCAGACCGTCAGTCAGCGCTTCCCATTCGTGTCCCCCGGTGCGGCTGCGGTAGACGCGCAGCTTTCCTTCCGGCGGATAGTGCTCGGAATCACTCTTGATCGGAACGACGTAGATCGTCTCCGGCTCGTGGGCATGGACGGCGATCGGGAATCCGAAGTCACTCGGCAGATTCCCACTGACCTCGTGCCAGCATTCGCCGGCGTTATCCGAGCGCATCACGTCCCAGTGCTTCTGCATGAACAGGACATCTGGACGGGAGGGATGCATGGCGACACTGTGCACGCAGTGGCCGACATCGGCATCCGGGTCGGGAAGCTCATATTGCGAGTGCAAGCCGCGATTGATCGGCAGCCACGTCTGGCCGCCGTCGTCAGTGCGGAACGCGCCCGCCGCCGAGATGGCGACGACGATCCGGTTTGGGTCGTTCGGATCGAGGACGATGGTGTGCAGGCACATGCCCCCGGCGCCCGGCTGCCAGAGGTTTCCTTTGACTTCGCGCAGCCCCGAAAGCTCGTGCCAGCTCTGCCCGCCGTCGGTCGAGCGGAACAGCGCCGCATCCTCGACTCCCGCGTAGACCGTATCGGGGTCTGTCAGCGACGGCTCGAGATGCCAGACGCGGGTGAACTCCCAGGGGTGCTGCGTACCGTCGTACCACTGGTGCGTACCGGGGACACCGTCGTACAGAAACTCGTTCCCGACCGGGTTCCAGGTCCTGCCGCCGTCGTCAGAGCGCTGCATCGTCTGCCCGAACCACCCGCTCGACTGCGAGGCAAAGAGCCGGTTCGGATCGACCGATGACCCCTTGAGGTGGTACATCTCCCAGCCCGCGAAGTGGGGACCACAGACATCCCACCGTTCGCGCCTCTCGTCCGACGTCAGCACGAACGCGCCCTTGCGCGTACCGACGAGAACCCGCACGCCACTCATCCACGACTCCTTTCTGAGCCACCAGGAACGCTTGCTTGCGGGGCTCGCCATTTAGTCGAACGGCTCTGGATCAAATCGACATTCCGGAGAGACGAGTTTTCCCATTCCACCTAGTTCGCTCTTCTGGGCCCTTGTTGCCACGTGCGTGAATGCGTTTCGAGCCAGTTGCGCCGGCGGGGACACGGAGGCAAGTATAGCCCAAGAACAGTGTACGTACAGGACAGATGTTCTTCAGCGCAACTTCGGTCATATCGCTTCTCTACCCCGATCCTGGCCAAGTTACGACAAGATGTAGAGCCGCCCTATGCCGGGTGCGAGCGCGTCAGCCTGGTCAGCATCGAGACGATGACGACCGCGGCGACCACATGCATAAGCATCAGGATCGCCGTCTGGCCGGTCGATGCGCCGGGAACCGTGGGGATGTAGGTCAGATCCGGAATCAGCGAGATGATGAGTACGACCACTGCGATATTGGTGAAGATGCGCGCCGGGTTGCTGGTGAAGCGGATCAGGGCGGCATAGAGAAGCACCGCCACGACAGCCGGGACAACGGTGAAAAGAATCGTGCCGCTGGCGTTCGCGAGGACGACGAACTGAGGGTCATACCCGACGACCACGCTCCCGATCAGAAAGACGAGGAGATTCGCGAGCACCGCTGCGACCACCGTGCCGAGACCGACCAGGGCAAACCGTCCCCAGCTAAAGGCGCGCGGGGCCACCGGCTCAGGCGACGAGGCGGACGAGGACGAGGACAAGGCATTCGACGACATGGTTCGCGACCCTCCTGCAGATCCAACCGGCAACAACCGTGATGACTGTTGCACTTGTTAGTCGTTCGGCACGGTCGCAAATCGACAACGGGTTTTGCTAGTTCCTCGATGGCATGAAAATCGCCCGCCGCACCGATCTGATTTGCTCGCCAGTGGATACCGAACGAAGCTCCCAGTTACCGACGCGCCGTTTCCTCCGTCGGTCCCTCGACCCACTTCCCCGAGGTGTCCTTGTGGTATTTGCGCTCGACCGCGCCCCAGGCAACTCGATGAGCACGGCTCTCGTCATGACCATACTGGTCCCACGCACTGTTGAACGCTTCCTTGTAGATGTCTTGCGCGTGCGCAGGCAGGTGCTCGCGTACGCTCTCGGGAAGATCGGCTCTCTTCTGGTATGGCATCTTGGCCTCCTGAATCCGCGATGGCCCCACGGTCCTGATCCATCCGACGTCAATGCCGGCGCAAACAGCATGCGGCGCTTGTCGACAGAGCTAGGCGGGGAAGCGGGCGAGTTCGACCAGCTGCGAACGCGAGTTGAACCCGATCAGTTCGCCAGCTCGCGCAGCCTTCCTTCGATGAAGCGCCGTTCAGGCTCTTGCTGCGTGAGGCTGAGCGCCCGCTCGTACGAGGCGCGGGCCTCCGCTGTTTGACCCAGTTTGCGACAGAGCTCCGCCCGTGCCGAGTGCGCCAGGTGGTAGCCCGCCAGATCGCCTCGCGCCAGGATGGCGTCGATCTGGGCGAGACCCGCCGCCGGTCCGTCTCGCATCGCCACCGCCACTGCACGGTTCAGCTCCACGACTGGCGACGGATACGCTCGCGCCAGCGTGTCATAGAGCGCGACGATCTGCGCCCAGTCGGTCGAGCCGGGGGTGTCCGCGTCGGCATGGAGCGCCGCGATTGCCGCCTGCAGTGTATAGGGGCCAAAATGGCGCGTCGACAGCGCCCGTTCCACCAGCGCCTTGCCTTCCGCGATCAGACTCCGGTCCCAAAGCGAGCGATCCTGGTCGTCCAGCAGGATGATGTCGCCGGTCGGTGAGGTTCGCGCGGTGCGGCGCGATTCGTGAAGCACCATCAGCGCCAGCAGTCCCAACACTTCGGGTTCGGGAAGCAGCTCGTGGAGGAGGCGCGCCAGGCGGATCGCCTCGCCTGAGAGATCGGCCCGCGTCAGCGATGCTCCCGACGAAGCGGCGTACCCCTCATTGAACACGAGGTAGATCACTTGCAGCACGGCTTCCAGTCGCTCCGGCAGATCGGCCGCCGCCGGCACTTGGTAGGGAATGCCGGCGTCGCGAATCTTCGCCTTGGCGCGCACGATTCGCTGGGCCAAGGTGGGCGGAGCGGTCAGGAAGGCGCGCGCGATCTCCTCGGTGGTGAGACCGCAGACCTCCCGCAGGGTGAGCGCGACGCGCGCTTCCGGCGACAGAGCAGGATGGCAGCAGGTGAAGATGAGTCGCAGCCGGTCGTCGGCGACACCCTCCTCCTCGTCCCAGCCTTCCTCGTTCTCGGTGTTGTCGTCGATCTCCGCGGCGAGAGTGGCCAGCGAGGCGTCGAACCGGGCGCGCCGCCGGATAGCGTCGATAGCCTTGAACCGGCCGGTTGACACTAGCCAGGCCCGGGGGTTGGCCGGTACGCCATCCTTTGCCCACTGTTTCAGCGCAGCGGCAAATGCGTCGTGCAGTGCGTCCTCGGCGAGGTCGAAGTCGCCGAGGAGGCGTATCAGGGTGGCGAAGACGCGACGCGACTCGGTCTGGTAGACCTCTTCGACCAGCCGCTGCATCTGCTCGGTCGCGTCGATCATCCCGGTCGGATCCTCGATCTGACGCCGCTTGAGCGTTGTCGTCGCACTCACGAGGCAAATCGCTGCGCGGCGCGGGCCTTCGCCTTGGCCGCCTCGACGTGCCGGTCCTTCGGCTCTGCGGGAGTCTCCAGCGTGA
>JAICRA010000132.1 GCA_025937615.1 Thermomicrobiales bacterium
ACCTTTGGCCCTGATACGACGTTCGTCAACGTCACGGTGACGAACCTCGATGAACCGCGCCGCATAGCGACATTGACCGTCTCTGGACACCGGGTCTGCCAGGCCATCTGCCCTCCGACAACTGGCACCTTCTTCTCGCTTGGCAACGATTCCGCCCGCAGGCGGGGTTTGCCGCCATCGGCGGCGGTGACGGTGCCTGGGGAGTCTGGAACCTACACCTTCACCATCGAGCTTCCCATCCATGGCGCGCCGCAGCTCTATCCATTTGATACCTACAGGCTGCTGCTAGGGCTCATCGTCTCGGTGACTTTGCCGAATGGCAGGGAAGAAGTCGTCAACTCACCCGATCTGGCACGGGAACGCGTCTCTCTGACGCTCGAAGATCAGGTCGTTCGCTTGAACATGGCCCCGCCCATGCCCGTCGATCCGGCCTCGGTACGCTCTCCGCATGACCCGGTGGACTTTCTGCTCGTCGATCGGTTGGAATGGCAACGCCCGGTCTACCTGAGGATAGTGACGTTCTTGCTGGTCATCCTCATTTCCGCCTCCGCCATCTTCGCGCTGGGGCTGCGCACTCTGCACGAGCTGGTGCTTGGCATTGGCGGCATCATCCTTGGTATCTGGGGCGTGCGCTCGGTCGTGGTGCAAACGGAGCTCCCGGACGTGACGCTGATCGATGTCATGCTTGCCTTCGTCATTCTGGTGTTGTTGCTAGCCCTTTCCATTCGCGCTGCGCGCTACTTTTATGTCCAGAGCCAGCCTTGGAGGTGATGGGGTTTGGGTGATGGGGTGAGGGTCTATCAGCTATCAGCCGTCTCACTGACTTCCTACCACCGTCTGCTCTATCATCTAACGAGCATCCGCGGCAGGAGTCACGATCATGACCCGGTCCCACCCGCCCCTCTCGTCTGCACCAGCACCTTCCGTCACCGTCGAGCTTTTCGGCGTACCACGCTTGCTCGAGGGAGCGCGCTCGATCACGGCGGCTGGTGCGACGCTGGCCGACCTCGCCGCTGATCTCGTGCGGCGCAGCCCGACCCTTGCCGGTCGTGTTCTCGATGCCCAGACCGGCTGGCCGCTTGATAGCTACTGCTTCGTCGTCGACGAGCAGTTCACTCGCGATCGGGATCTGCCGCTGCGCGCCGGCACGTCGGTGCTCCTCGTGGCGAGCACGGCCGGCGGGTGACACCATGACTGCGAGCACCCCGAGCATCAGCGGCGTGCACGGGCGACTGCTCCGCGTCGCCCTCGGGGATGACGCGGGAGCGGGGTGGAGCGAGCCGCTTCCGCCGGAGGTCTTCGTCGACGTCATCGGCGGGATCGGGTTGGCGAGTCTCCTCCTCCTCCGTCTCTGCCCGCCCGGTGCCGACCCGCTCGGTCCGGACAATCCCCTCATCTTTGCCACGTCGCCGTTTGCCGGGACCGGCATCACGACTTCGAGCAAGATCGCGGTCGCCGCGCGATCGCCACAAACCGGCATGATCGGCGACTCCCTCTCCTCGTCGTATCTGGCGCTGGAGCTGAAGCGGACTGGCCACGACGCGCTGGCGATCACGGGCCGCGCCACGGAGTGGAGCGTGCTCGTCGTCGAGGACGGCAGGACGCAGCTGCGTCCCGCGGACAGGCTGATGAGGTTGTCCCCAACGGAGACGGCAGACCGCCTGCGCGCGGAGCTCGGAACTCAGTTCCGGGTGGCAGCGATCGGCGCCGCCGGTGAGCATGGGGTCCGCTACGCGGCGATCGCCAACGACGGCCGACTGGCCGGGCGTACCGGCGCTGGCGCCGTGATGGGCGCGAAGCGGCTGAAGGCGATCGCGGTGCGCGGCAGCCGCCTGCCACAGACGTCCGATCCCCGTCAGGTGGCTAGACTGGCCCGCGATCTCGCCGCGCGCAGCGTCGGTCCGGCGACCGCCAAGTATCGCGAGATCGGCACCGTCGCCAATGTCGCCTTCTTCAATCGCCTGGGTCTACTGCCCACCCACAACTTCGCCGAAGGTCGCTTCGACGAGGCGGAGGCGATCTCCGGAGAGACGCTGCGCCTGGAGCACTACACCGGCCGGCATGCCTGCGCCGCCTGCACCGTTGGCTGCGAACACCATTACCGTACCCGGGACGGTGGCCCCGAGACCTCGGCGCGGCTGGAGTACGAAACTCTCTTCGCCCTGGGCTCGCTCTGCGGGGTGAGCGACCCGAACGTGGTGCTGCGCGCCTCCGCGCTTTGCGACGAACTGGGGATGGACGCCATCTCCGCTGGTGGAACGGTCGCCTGGGCGATGGAGTGCCGGCAACGAGGAGTCGACCTAGGCGTGCCGGCAGGCGAGATCCCGTGCTGGGGCGATGGCGAGGCCGTGCTTCGCACGCTGAGGCAGATCGGGACACGGGAAGGGCTCGGCAACCTGCTCGCCGATGGGTCACGCGCGGCGGCGGAGCGGGTCGACCAGGGGAGCGGTGCCTGGGCGATGCACGTCAAGGGGCTCGAGCTGCCAGGATACGATCCGCGACGGCTGAAAACGCTTGCCTTGGGGCTCGCTGTCGCCGCGCGCGGCGCCTGTCACAACCGCTCTTCCGCCTATGAGGTCGATCTGTCCGATCGTCTCGATCCGGAATCCGACGCCCGGGAGCGGGCCGCGGCGGCCGCGGCGGCGGAGGATCAGGCGGCGCTGCTCGACTCGCTGACGCTCTGCAAGTTTCTGCGTCACGCGTTGCACGACGTGCATGAGGAGAGTGCTACCCTCCATCGCGCTGTGACCGGGCTGGGCACGAGCGCCGATGACCTGCATCAGGCCGGGGCGCGCATCGGGGATGTGAAAAAGCGGTTCAACCTGGCACAGGGCTGGACGCGCGCACTCGATACGCTACCGCCGCGTCTCTTGCAGCCGTCGCGCAATGGCGACGAATCGAGCATCGATCCGGCATGGCTGGAGCGCCAGATCGACGCCTACTACGTCGAGCGTGGCTGGGATAGCGAGGGGCGGCCGGCTGCAATCCTCTGCCCAGATGACTAATCATCAACGAGGTGGGATCACAACCAGTTCGGTTAGGGCACAAGGATGCGCCGGGGCAACTGCCCCGGCGCATTCCTATCTATCGTCAACGGGAGCGAGTCTGACTAGCGGGTCTTGCGATCGATGTCGTCTTTCATCTTACCCGCATCGTCCTTGAGGTCTCCCGCGGCGTCCTTAAGATCGCCCCAGGCCTGCTCGCCTTTGCCCTTCAACTCGTCGATCTGCCCCTCACCCTTCATCTGCTCGTTGCCAGTGAGGTCGCCTACGCCTTGCTTAACTTTTCCCTTGCCCTGATCGAACATCCCTTCGGCGCGATCACGGGTGCTGCTATCGGTCATCGCGAAATTCTCCTTCTGCTTGAACAGAGGCAAACACGCTTCTGTCCCCTATGAGACAGCGCACGAATCGTGCCATCGCAAACGAATGTCAACAAATAATTTCGACGATATTGAATGATCCGCAAACTCAGTGCCCATAACTTGGTCATCGAAAAATCAGCTCGTCTCCCTGATGGCTATCGTCCCGGCGCCACTCGCTCAGCGCTTCCCCGCTGGGACGATCAAGGAGCCGTCAACCTCCAATGGGCTGGCAAGACCACAGAGCATCAAGTCGAGGGCCAGCTCCGCCCTCAGCAATTCCAGCACGTGCCGGACCCCAGCCTCGCCACCGACGGCCAATCCCCAGTGGACGGGCCGGCCGATGAGCACCGCTCGCGCGCCGAGAGCCAGTGCCTTCAGAATGTCGGTCCCACGCCGCACGCCACCATCGACGATCACCTCGGCGCGGTCAGCGACTGCCTCCACAACGGCGGGCAGGGCATCGAGCGCGGCCACCGCGCTGTCGAGCTGACGACCGCCATGGTTGGAGACCAGGAGGGCCCGGGTTCCGTACTCGATGGCCATCGCGGCGTCACCGGGGTGAAGGACGCCCTTGAGCAAGATTGGCAACGGCGACAGTGAGGCCAGCCAATCCAGGTCATCCCAGTTCAACGCCGGATCAAAGACGGCGTTGACCTCGGCCGCTACCGCGGTGCCCGTGGTCCCGGCCGGAACGGGTGTCCCCTCAGGTGCTGCCAGGAGGGCCGTGGCTACGCCGGGTGGCATGGCGAAACGGGTGCGCTCCTCGGCTTCTCGCCGTCCCCGCATCGGCACGTCGACGGTCACCACGAGCGCTGAGGCGCCAGCCGCGGCAGCCCGTAACACCAGCTCGCGCGTCAGACCCCGATCCCGGTAGACGTAGAGCTGGAACCACCACGAGCCGGCCTCAGGAGCGACCTCCTCGATGGCCAGCGTTGCGGCGGTGCTCATCGTGTAGATGGTGCCGGCAGCCCGGGCCGCGCGAGCGGTCGCGCGCTCGCCCTCGTCATGACACAAGCGATGCCGCCCCGAGGGAGCGATGAGCACCGGTAGTGCGATCGGTTGCCCGAGGATTGTTGTCGCCGTCGAAACCTCGCGCAGCCCGCGCAACACCCGGGGAAGCAGCCGCCACCGATCGAAGGCGGCGCGGTTGCCACGCAACGTCACCTGGTCGCCAGAGCCACCCGCGACGTACTCCCAGACCATCGGCGGCAGAAGTTCACGCGCCGCGGCTTCGTACTCGTGCAGATTGAGTGGAAGCGCCGTCGTCTCGTCAGTCGCCGTCATTGTCGTCTCTTGACCATCACCGTGACTCACTTCAGCGAGCGAACCTCAAGCCGAATTCGGCCATCCGCTGAGCTGTTACCGCTATCCTCTCACGTCGCCGTTCAGGGCGGCACGAGTCGTGCTGTCCCTGCGGTAACGGCCGTGTCGCGTCAAGAACGGGGCGGACGGTACGGTACAATTCCGCGAACGACTGGGGCGGCCCGGCCGCCTGATACCGCCTACCGCCCCTGAGGCACGATCCATCGATTCCGCGACGCGACCACGGGCGCGATCCGCCGGAGGCGCGAGAGGCGAGCGCATGGCGACAACGAAGGGCCAGAGCCGGAGGAGAAAGCCGTCGTCGTCAGACGACGGTCCCGTAGCCGCAAGCGCAAAGGCAAATGCACGGCCACAGACGCAGAAAGGACCAGCCCCATCACGAAACGGGGCCGAACCCCAGGCCCTTGATACCGAGACCACGCTCGGCCTCTACCGGAAGATGAACATCATCCGCTTCTTCGAGGATGCCGCGCAGCGCGGCTTCCGGCAGGGGAAGGTCGGTGGGTATCTCCATC